>JAWVEW010000261.1:0-4547 GCA_033856495.1 Miltoncostaeaceae bacterium
CTGGGGCCGCCCGGCATCCCCACCTGACCGGGGCCGCCGTCCCTCGACCCCGAGCGGACCTGCAAGTTCCGTAGCCACTACGCATTCAGGTGCAGCAGTCTCTGCATGGAGCCGAGGGCGCTCGTGCTCGATAACAAAGGCGTGGACACCATCGTTGACATCCGGGCACGCGAGCAGGCCGCCGGGGGGACCAAGCCCTCCCGCCTGCCGCGCCGGAAGGTGGCTGGACTCGCGGTCCTGGCGCTGGCGGCGGGTCTGGTGGCCACCGCCGCGCCGGCCCGCGCCGATCTCACGCCGGCCCTCTCCACCCAGCTTCTCCAGACGCCTCCCGAGCAGACGCTGACGGTGATCGTGAGCCTGGCCGCCCAGATCGACCCCGCCCTCTACGCGGGGGACCCGGTCGGGCTGGCCGCGGCACAGCACGCGCTGGCGGACCTGACGCAGAAGGCGGTCGTCGATGCGGCGGGCGTCCCGGTCGTCTCGTTCTGGAGCGTCAACGCCGTCGCGCTCACGGCGTCCGCGCAGACGATCCAGGCGCTCGCCGCGATGCCGGGCGTCGCGAGGGTGGACCTCGATCCGATGGCGCAGACCGCGCCGATCCAGGGGACGCCCGGCGTGCCTCAGGTGAGGCTGCAGACCGCCGCGCAGGTCTCGCCGACGCTCGCGTCGCGCCCCGTGGTGCGGCAGATGACGATCACGGTCCCGTCGGCGCCCCTCCGGGTGCTCGAGGTGGTTCAGCGCGGCGGCCCCGGCGACAGGAGCCTGCTGGTCCGCGTCATGCTCGATCGCCCCGGTACGGTGCGTGCCGAGCTGCGGACGGGAACGCGCCGCATCGCCGGCGCGAGCGTGCGCCGCCTGAGCGCCGGACGCTTCTCGATGGTCGTGCGGGTGCCGCCGTTCGGAAGCGGTCCCCTCCGCCTCAACGTGAGCCGTCAGGGCCCGGCGGGGCATCGCATCGGCCCGGCCGTCGAGCGCCCGGTCAGCCTGACCGCGTAGGCGTTGCCGGGCCGCGCTGGGGCCTGGCCTCGGGCGCCCGGTTAGGGTTGGCCGGATGCTGCCGCCGACCGCATCCCTCGGCTATCCGCCCTCGGCCCTGGGCCAGGACGCCCTCGAGCGGGTGCGCGCCTTCCTCGACGGGGTGGCGCTGCCGATGGTCGCCGAGCTCGAGCGGTCCCGGCCGGACACGGCGTTCGCCCTGGAGCCGGACGGCCGCCTGGCGAGCGACGTCCACGGGCTCAAGCGGAGGATGCAGGAGGCGTCGGCCGCGGCGGGGCTCTACTGCCCTCACCTCGCGCCGCCGGACGGCCTCGGTCTCAGCCTGGTGGACTGCTTCTACATCCAGGAGGAGGTCTACCGGCACGGCCTGCGGGGCGCGCAGTGGATGCTCGCCTGGACGGACGGCCCCAGCCCGCTCGTCTCGCACTGGAGCGGCGAGGCGCGCGAGCGCTACCTGGAGGAGTTCCTGGCCGGGCGGACCGACGTCGCCTTCGCGATCACCGAGCCCCGCGCCGGCTCGGATGCGCTCGCGCTCCAGACCTCGGCCCGCCCGGACGGCGACGGCTGGCTGCTGAGCGGGGTCAAGCACCTCATCACCGGCGCTCCCTTCGCCGAGCTCGCGCAGGTGGTGGCCCGCGCGGAGGGCGCCGAGCGGCGGGAGCTCACGACCTTCCTCGTGCCCCTCGACGCGCCGGGCGTCCAGCGGGGCCCGGTGCAGCAGACCCTGATGGCCGACGGCCAGACCGGGATCCTGCGCTTCCGCGACGTGCGCCTGCCCCAGAGCGCCGTCCTCGGCGAGGTGGGCAAGGGGCTCTCCGTGGCCCTCCTCTGGATCAACTGGGCGCGTACGCGCCGGGGCGGGATGTGCAGCGGCCTCGCCTGGCACTGTCTCGAGCGCTCGCTGCGCTACGGGCGGGCGCGCCAGGCCTTCGGGGGCCCGATCGCCGGCCTGGGGCCGGTCGCCGAGATGCTGAGCGACATGTACATGGACTGGACCGCGATGCGGTCCCTCTCGCTGGAGCTGCTGGCGCGCCTGGACCGGGCCGATCTCTTCCGCGCCCGCTCCACGCCGGCGATGCGCCGCGACGTGTCGGCGCTGAAGACCTGGAACGACGAGGCCCTCCTGCGTGTGGCCGACCGCGCGATCCAGGTCCATGGCGGACGCGGGCTGCTCACCGAGACCGGGCTCGAGCGCATCTACCGGGTGGCCCGCAACCTGCGCATCCCGGCCGGGACGAGCGAGGTCCAGCGCTCCACGATCGCCGAGAGCCTCGCGGCCGAGGAGACGGACGACTAGAGGCGTCAGGTCTCGAGCGGCTCGGCGTCGGCCGGCGTGCCGAGTGGGTGGGGGACGGGGGTCGGGCGCGAGCCCAGGAAGAGGGGGCGGTCCGCGGCGTTCAGCAGCACCGGCATGACGTCGGCGCCCACCAGCCTGCCGAGGATGCCCTCGGCGCACTGGAGCTCGCCGAAGCGCGTCACCCGGTCGGCGCGCACACCCGGACCGGCGAGCAGGAACGGCACCGGGTCGCCCGAGTGGATGACCTCGGCAGCCGTCGGCGTCGCGTGGTCGCCGGTCACGCAGACGACCGCCTCCGGAAAGCGCCCCGTCAGGCCGGCGAGGGCGCGGTCGGCGGCCTCGATGGTCCGGCGCTTGACCTGCGGGTCCTTGGTGTGGCCGGCCTCGTCCGTCGCCTTGAGGTGGCAGAGGACGAAGGTCGCGCCGCCGTCGAGGAGCGTCCGCGCAACCCCCAGCCGGCGCTCGAGGTCCGCGGTCGGGTCCGCCCCCTCGGCACATGGGACGAACCGCAGCCCGAGCAGTTCGGCGAGCCCCCGCAGGAAGGGCGACGCCCCGACGATCGCCCCGTCCAGGCCGTGGCGGGCCCTGAAGGTCGGCAGCGGCCGGCGCCGGCCCCACCACTTGAGGGTCACGACCGCCAGGGGCGGGGCGCCGCGGGCGGCGCGCGCCCGGTTGACCGGATGCCGCGCCAGCGCCCGGACCGCGCGCCGGCTCCAGAGCTCGGCCGCCCGCGCCGTGGCCTCCGCCTCCGCGACCAGGGGGCGCGGCCGCAGGACCGGGGCGCGCTCGCGGAAGAAGGGGTCCGAGTCGGTGACTCCGTCGTGGGCGCCGCCGTCGATCCGAAGGATGGCCTCGCCGACCCCGACCGGCCTCAGGTCGATGGCGAGCGCTCCGATCCTCACCCGGCCGAGCCCGTCGAGCAGCGTCCGAGCCTCGCCCCCGTCGGCGGGGCCGGCGCGGCCGGTCACCCAGAGCGCCCCGTCCCGCCGCTCGGCCGGTCGCAGGGCGGCGAAGGCCAGCACCTCGTGGGCGCCGACGTTCAGCCCGTGGCCGAGCGCCTCGAGCACCGCCCGCCCCGTGAACTCCGACGGCCGGTAGCCGAGCATCGCCCAGTGCGCCAGCTCGCTCGAGGGCGCCCGCCCCGGTCCGAGCGGCGCGAGCAGCCCGCAGGAGCCGGCCGCCGCCAGGGCGTCGAGATGGGGCGTCGAGGCGGCCTCGTTGGCCGTGCGCCCGCCGAGCTCCGGCGAGGCCCGGTCCCCGAGGCCGTCAAGGAGCAGGACGAGGAGCGAGCGCACGGGTCGGGTGCAGCGACCGGATCACATCGGCGACGGCCGGCGGGACGAGCGCCTCCCAGTCGCCGCCCGCGCGCATCGCCGCGCGCACCTGCTCGCCCGAGACCTCCTTCCCGGCGCCGGCCTCGAGGACGACCACCTCGTACCCGGCGCCCCGAAGGCGCTGGAGCTTGGCCGCTCCCCAGGGCGAGAGCACGCGCAGGAACTGCACGGTCCCGGCGGGCACGTAGTCGGGCCAGACCGGGGGCTCTCCGATGGGGAAGGGGATCACGTGCACCGGGCCGATCCCGGCGGCCGCGGCTGCGGCCGTCGCCATCAGGAGGCGCTCGGTGTAGGTGAAGGGGTTGGCCCCGGGGAGGTGGCGCGTGGGATCCTCTGGCTCGGCCCGCATGTGCAGCCGATCGGGGTTGGTGATGCCCACCAGGAGCCGGTCGCAGCGCGCCGCCGCGGCGCTCAGGTACTCGAGGTGGCCGAGGTGGAAGGGCTGGAAGCGGCCGTGGATCATCCCCCACCGGCTCGTGGGCCTCGCCGCCACCGCGCCTCCTGCTCCCGATCCGGCGACCGCCGCGTAGGTTGTCATGCCGGAGCGCGCGCGCACAGGCGACCTCAGGCTCGCCGAGCTCCTGACGGCGCTCTCGCTGGCGGCGGGCCTCGGGCCGGGGCAGCCGATGGAGCGCGTGCTGCGCTCGTGCCTGACCGCAAGCGGCGGTGGCGGTGGCGGGCGAACGGGCGGGAACGCAGTTCGACCCCGCGCTCGTGGACGCCTTCCGCCGGCAGACCGGACCTTCCGCATCGTGCGCTGACGATGACCTCGCTAGAACCAGCCGCGACGCTTGAACATGACCACCAGGGCGGCCAGCGCCGCCAGCTCCGAGCCGATGCCGAGGACCAGGAAGGCCCAGGAGCTGCCGATGTGATCCACCATCCAGCCGAAGTTCTGCCCGAAGAAGCCGGTCACGAAG
>JAWVEW010000262.1:0-3871 GCA_033856495.1 Miltoncostaeaceae bacterium
GCCTGGTGCCGCTGGAGCCTCGACTGGGACGCCGCGCCGGGCCGGCACGAGCTGCGCTGCCGGGCGCGCGACGGGACCGGCCGCCGGCAGCCCGACGACCCGGTCTGGAACCTGGGCGGCTACGCCAACAACGCGGTGCAGCGGATGAGCGTCGCGGTCGTCGACCCCGGCGTCTGACGCCGGGCGCCGGCCGAGCGACGGGCCGCGCGCGGCGGCCCGTCGATCACGGCGGCCGAGCGGCGCGGCGCCGGTCTCGCCGGCGGGGCGCTCGGGGGCTGAGCCGATGGTGTGCCCGTCCATCGGCTCGTGGTCAGACGCCGCGCCCGGTCACTCGCGACGGCGCCGGCATCGTGACACGGGCCGCTCACGCTCCAATGACGAGCGGCTGACGGGGGCGCTGACCGGGCGCTCCCCAGGGCCCGACCTGTTTCGTCGCCTGGTCGGAGAAGCCCCCGCCGTCGGGCGGCTTCGAACGCGAGCCTCGTTCTTCGACCGGCTCCTATACTCGGAACGGTGTCCGATCGCACCGATCTCCGCGAGCAGCTCGCCGGGCTGCCCGACACCCCCGGGGTCTACATCTACCGCGACCGCGCCGACGCCGTCCTCTACGTCGGCAAGGCGAAGTCGCTGCGGAAGCGCGTGCTCTCGTACTTCCAGGCGCCGCTGCGGCCGGACGAGGAGGCCGAGGCGGCGGGGGCGATGGCGGTCCGGAACGGCCTGCACCCCAAGATCGGGGAGCTGGTGGCCCGCATCGCGCGGGTGGAGACCATCGTCACCGGCTCCGAGAGCGAGGCCCTCATCCTGGAGGGCAACCTCGTCAAGCGCCACCGGCCGCCGTTCAACATCCGGCTGCGGGACGACAAGAGCTACCCGTACATCGGGATCAGCCTCGACGAGGAGTACCCGCGGGTCTACTTCACGCGGGAGCGCCATCGCCGCGACCGGCTCTATTTCGGCCCCTTCTCCAGCGCCTCCAAGGTGCGCGAGACGCTGAACCTGATCGCGAAGATCTTCCCCAGCCGGCCCTGCGAGGGGCCCGAGCCGGGGCGCCCGTCCGGCGTGCCCTGCCTCGATTACCACATAAAGCGCTGCCTGGCGCCGTGCGTCGGCTACATCTCGAAGGTGGACTACCGGGCGCTGATCGACCAGATCGTCGAGTTCCTGTCCGGGCGCTACCGGGGGCTCGAGCGCGATCTGGAGGCGCGGATGCGCGCCGCCGCCGGCGCCCAGCAGTTCGAGCAGGCGGCGGTCTGGCGCAACCGCCTCGCGGCCGTGCGCCACATGCTCGAGCGCCAGTGGGCCAGCAACGAGTCGGTGGGAACCCTCGACGTGCTGGCGGTCGCCGCCGACGGCGACCTCGCCAACGTGCAAGTGCTCCAGGTGCGCGACGGCGTGCTTCAGGACCGCCAGTCCTTCTCGCTCGACGCCGCGGGCTCGGACGACCCCGCGGTGCTGCTGGAGCAGTTCGCGATGGAGTACTACGCGCTGGCCCTGGCGATCCCGCCGCTGGTGGTGGTGCCGCCTGGCGTGGGCGGCGGCGACGCCCTGCGCGAGCTGCTGTCGGCCCGGCGGGGGAGTCGGGTCGAGGTCCGGGTCGCCGAGCGCGGCGACAAGCGCAAGCTGGCCGAGCTCGCCGAGCGCAACGCGCGCTTCACGCTCGACCAGGAGCGCCGGCGCGCCGAGCGCGCCCGCTCCGCGCGGCGGGAGGCGCTCGCCGACCTCCAGGAGCGGCTCGGGCTGGAGGCGCCCCCGATGCGCATCGAGTGCTACGACGTGTCGAACCTCGGCGAGACCCACGCCGTCGCGTCGATGGTGGTCTTCGAGCAGGGACGCCCGGCCCGCGCCCACTACCGCAGCTTCACCCTGCGCCACGAGGGCGGGCCGGACGACTTCGCCCGCATGGAGGAGGTCATCACCCGGCGCTTCACCTCGCTCGCGGAGGGCAGCGACGATCCCTCCTTCGGCTCCCGGCCGGCGCTGGTGGTCGTCGACGGCGGCAAGGGCCAGCTGGGGGCGGCGCTGCGCGGCATGGCCGCCGCGGGAGTGGAGTCGGGCGACATCCCCGTCGTCAGCCTCGCCAAGCGGCTCGAGGAGGTGTTCCGTCCGGGGCGCTCGGAGCCGCTCCCGATCCCGGTCGACACGCCCGCCTCGCGGCTGCTCCAGCAGGCGCGCGACGAGGCCCACCGCTTCGCGCTGCGCCACCACCGCGGCCGGCGCGGCAAGGGCATGACGACGAGCCTCTTCGACGCCCTGCCCGGCGTGGGCCCGGCCCGCCGGCGGGCGATCCTGCGCCACTTCGGCTCGCCGGACCGCTTCCTGGAGGCGAGCCGGGAGGAGCTGGCCGCGGTGCCTGGGCTGCCCGCCAAGCTCGCCCGCGAGATCCACGACCGCCTGCACAAGACCCAGGCGCCGGAGGCGCAGATGCAGGGCGCGCCCGCAGGCTGGGAGTAACGGGTCGGCGCCGGCGGCATGGCCGGCCGCCGCTCGCCCACGGCTCGGCCGCTCGATGTCTCCAGCTGCAGATCCGTCTATCGACACCGCCGTCGACACACCTGAATCGGGCGGGGACCTCTCTTGTCGAGGGGTTGTGGAGGCGGCGTGGGCCGCCGCCGCGCCTCGGCGCACCGCCGCGCCAGATGGCGATGGGTCGGGATCCGCTAGGGTCGAGACGCCCCGGACCCGGCGGCCTTCCATCATGGGAAGGCGGAGGCGTGCCGAGAGAACGGTGACATGGAGCTGCCCGTGATCACCGGCCTGAGCGGGGCCGGGAAGAGCCAGGCGATGAGCGCCTTCGAGGACGCCGGCTGGTTCTGCGTGGACAACCTGCCGCCGCGGCTGCTCGACGCGCTGGCGGACCTGTTCACCCTGGAGGGCCACCACCGCCACCGCGCGGCGGTGGTCTGCGACGTGCGCGGCGGCGTCTGGTTCGGCGAGCTGGCGGCCCGCCTCTCGCGGCTGGCCAGCGGCGACGACGCCCGGGTCCGGGTGCTCTTCCTCGAGGCCTCCGACGAGGCGCTGCTCAACCGCTTCCGCGAGACCCGCCGACGCCACCCGCTGGCCCAGACGGGATCGGTGCTCGAGGGGATCGCCCGCGAGCGCCGGCTGCTCGCCGAGGTGCGCGCCCGCGCCGACGTGGTCATCGACACCACCGGCCTCACGATCTGGCAGCTGCGGCGGGCGGTCGTGGAGGGCCTGATCGACCCGGAGGGCCAGCCGCGCCTCCAGGTCACGTTCCTGTCCTTCGGGTACAAGCACGGCGCCCCCCGCGAGGCCGACCTGCTGTTCGACGTGCGCTTCCTCCGCAACCCCCACTACGTCCCCGAGCTGTCGGCGCTCACCGGGCTCGACGCGCCGGTCACCGACTACCTCGCCGCCGCGCCGGGAATGGCCGAGTTCCGGCGGCGTCTGGAGGCCCTGCTCGACTTCCTGCTGCCCGCCTACGCGGAGGAGGGCAAGCGGCATCTGGTGGTGGCCTTCGGCTGCACCGGCGGGCGCCACCGCAGCGTCGCGATCGCCGAGGCGATGGCCCACCGCTACGGCGGCGGCGGCTACGACGTGAGCGTGTCCCACCGCGACGTCGGCTCCGAGCACGAGCCGAAGCAGGAGGGCGGCCCCGCCTCCCCGGCGGCGGCGGCCGGGTAGCGCCATGGCCTCCACGCTCGCCCATGATCCGCGCCGCCGGCCCCGGATCGCCGCCCTCGGGGGGGGAACCGGGCTCGCCTCGCTCCTCCGCGGGCTCAAGCGCGCCCCCGTCGATCTCTCGGCCATCGTCACGGTGGCGGACGACGGAGGCTCCTCGGGGCGGCTCCGGCGGGAGCTGGGGGTGCTGCCGCCGGGCGACATCCGCAACTGCCTCGTGGCGCTGGCCGAC
>JAWVEW010000263.1:0-11472 GCA_033856495.1 Miltoncostaeaceae bacterium
CGCGCGCGGTCGATCGAGGATCGGCGGTCGCCGGCGCGGGCCGACCAGCGGAGCCGCGCGGGGGCCGTCGCCAGGATTCACTTGCGCGCCCCGAGACCCCGGCGGACCTCGACCAGCCGCCGCGCCCGAGGAGGCGCTGCGCGACGAGTTCGGCATCGTCGGCGAGCGGCGGCGCTGGCGGCTTCTGCCGCGGCACCGACGAGGACGGGCCCGGCTCACCCGCCCGGTCGGTCGCGCAGCCGGATCACCAGACGGAGCCCTGACCAGACCTCGTCGATCGCGCAGACCTTGTTGTCGACCAGGCCGGCGGCGGCGCCCTCGTCGCGGATCACGTTCTCGGTCAGGTCGGTCGGGACGCCGGAGGCGCGCTTGGGCCAGGCGACCCACAGTCCGCAGGCGGGGCTCATGGCCGCCCTCAGACGCGGCAGCGCGCGAACCAGCGCCGACCGCGACGTCGCGAAGCAGAGGATGACGTCCTGCGGCCCGCGCAGGCGCCGGCGCACCGCGGCACCTTCCGGCAGCGGCTCGATCGCCTCCTCGAAGTCCTCGGGCGCGCCGACCAGGGCGACCCTGGAGCCGGGTCTGATGCCCAGCTTGCGGACGAGCGGGGTGCCCGAGTAGCCGGCAGGGGCGGGCCCGGCCGCGCCGGCGCTCACGCCGCGAGCCAATCGACGATCATGGGCTCGACCAGCTCCCTCGCCTCGCGATGGGGCCAGTGGCCGGCGCCGGGGACGACCTCGCGGCGGTACTCGCCCGTGAAGTGCTCCCCCTGGGACTCGCTCACCTCGGGCCCGATGCAGCCGTCCTCGGCGCCGAAGATCGCCAGCGTCGGCACTCCCACCGGCTCGGCCCAGAGCGCGGCCGCCTCGGCCAGTGCCGGGTCGCGCCGGTCGGACCGGAAGGCCGCGCGGTAGTAGCCGAGCGCGGCGCTCAGCACGCCGGTCGCGCCCAGCGTGCGCTTGATCGCCTCCAGTTCCTCGGGCGGGAACGGCGGCTGCGGGGACCATTCCGCCACCAGGGCGTCGATGAAGGCGAAGCCGTCGTCGCTGACGACCCGCTCGGAGAACCCCTGGGCGAGGAAGACGAACCCGTACCAGAAGCGGCGCAGCTGCTCGCGGTCCCGCCGCAGCGCCCGCGCGAAGGCCGCGGCGTGGGGGATGGCGAGCGTCACGACACGAGCGACCCGGTCCGGCCGCCAGGCCGCCGCATGCAGGGACGCCACGCCGCCCCAGTCGTGGCCGACGAGCCGGACGGGGGCGCCGCCGGCGAGCGCCTCGGCGAGCCCGATGGCGTCGCCGGCCAGCGCGGCGCTCTCGTAGCTCGTCGCGCCCACGGTGGACGGCGTGTAGCCGCGCATGAACGGCGCCACCGCCCGGAAGCCCGCCGCGGCAAGCGTGCCGAGCAGCGGGCGGAACGTCGGCGCGTGATCGGGGAACCCGTGCAGGCAGAGGACGAGCGGCCCCTCCCCGGCCTCGAGGTAGTGGAGGCGAACGTCGCCGACGTCGACGGCGCCGGGCGTGATGCCGGCGGACGGGGTGCGATCAGCCAACGGACCCCGCGGAGCTCATGTCCTCGGGCGGCGCAACATGGGGCGAGCGTATCTCAGGGGCGGCGGACCCACGAGGCGACCCGCCGGGGCAGGAACGCGGCCGGCCAGCGCCAACTCAACTCCCGTGCGCGGGCCATCGCCAAGCGCGCGACGCCGCACGGCGGCACCGGCCGCCAGGGCGGAGCCGTCCGCGCGCCAGACCAGGAGGGGAACGATCGGCACGAGCGCCGCCCGCCGCCGACCCGCCCGCGCCCGGCGCGCGGTCCAGCCGCGCGAGATCGCGGGGATGACGCTGGTCGCGCTGGGCGCCTTCCTGGGCCTGGTGCTGCTCGGCGGGGTGAACGGTGGCTCGGCCGGGCAGGGTCTGGTCGACCTGACGCGCGCCCTCCTCGGACGGGCCGGGGTGGTGGCGCCGTTCGCGCTCGTGGGGCTGGGGGCGGCCCTGATCGTGCGCATCGACCTGGCGGGCGTGCTGCGTTTCAGGCTGGGCGCGCTGATCCTGGCCCTCTCGAGCCTGCTGGCGCTGGCGGCCGGGACCCTGGGGTTGGGAGGACCGGCCCGGGTGGGTTGGTTCGAGATCCCCGTGGTGAGCCACCGCGGCGGCATGCTCGGCGAGCTCCTCTACTACGGCACCGCCCACGCGATCGGCTCGGTCGGGACCACGATCCTGGCCGCGCTGGGGCTCCTGGTGGGCGCCGTCCTGGTCACCGGCGCCTCCGTCGACGCCCTTCTGCGACGTTCCGGGCGGGGAGCCGCCGTGGTCGGGCGCACCGTGGGCCGCGGGGTCGCCACGGCGGGCGTCACCGCCGTCCGTGGCGGCGCGAAGCTGGGCGGCGAGGTCCGCGCGCGCTGGGAGTCCCGCGAGCCGGTCCGGCCCCTGCTCGGGCGCCGCGCCGCGCCGGCGCCGCTCGTGGACGGCGCGGACGAGTTCCCCGACCTGTTCTCGGCGCCCGGATCCCTGCCGCGCTCGCCGGCGCTCGGGCCCGACGGCGAGGACGCGCCGGGCCGGCGCGACGACCACGCCGAGCCTCCGGAGTGGGAGGAACCGCTCGACGAGCCCGAGGAGCCGCTCGCCGGGGCGGACGAGGAGCCGGAGGCCGCGGCCGATGAGCCGGGCCAGGACGTCGACGACGACGCCCCCACGGGCCGCGTGCCCACGCTGCCGCCGCCGCTGCCGCGCCTCTCGCGGCGGGCGCCGGTCTGGCGGACGCCGTCGCGCGGCGTCCTGCGGCGCGCGAGCGAGCCGATCTCCCAGCCCACCGCGCTCGTCGCCGAGACCAGCCGCCTGCTGGAGGAGACGCTCGGGCACTTCGGCATCGAGGCCGCCGTCACCGACACGGTGAGCGGGCCCCGCGTCACCCGCTACGAGCTCCAGCTCGCCCCCGGCACGAAGGTGAGCCGGGTGTCGTCCCTGCGCGACGACCTCGCCTACGCGCTCGCCGCCCGGGAGGAGATCCGCATCATCGCGCCGATCCCCGGCAAGCAGGCGGTGGGCGTCGAGGTGCCCAACCCGCAGGCAAGCATGGTCACGCTGGGCGACATCTACCGGGACTTCCCGGCCGGCGCCGGGCCGCTCGTGGCCTGGCTCGGGCTGGACATCTCGGGCAAGGCCGTCTACCTCGACATCGCGCGCATGCCGCATCTGCTGATCGCCGGCTCGACCGGCACCGGCAAGAGCGTCTGCCTGAACGCGATCCTCTCCTCGATCCTTCTGCGATCGACCCCGGACGAGCTGCGGATGATCCTGATCGACCCGAAGCGGGTCGAGCTGAACCACTACGAGAGCATTCCCCACCTGCTCACGCCGGTGGTCACCAACCCCCGCAACGCCTCGGCCGTCCTGACCAACGTGGTCCGGGAGATGGAGAGCCGCTACGAGCTGATGGGCCTGGCCCGCGCCCGCAACCTGCGCGACTGGAACGACGTGCGCGCGTCCCAGGGGCAGGCGCCGATGCCGATGATCCTGCTGGTGATCGACGAGCTGGCGGACCTCATGATGGTCTCGCCGGCCGAGGTCGAGGACGCGATCATCCGCCTGGCCCAGAAGAGCCGGGCGGTGGGGATCCATCTCCTCCTCGCCACCCAGCGGCCCTCGGTGGACGTCATCACCGGGATGATCAAGGCCAACGTGCCCTCGCGGATCGCCTTCGCGGTCAGCAGCCAGGTGGACTCGCGCGTGATCCTCGACGCGACCGGCGCCGAGAGCCTGCTGGGCAGCGGCGACATGCTCTTCCGGCCGGTCGGCACCTCCAAGCTCCAGCGCCTGCAGGGCGCGTACGTGAGCGAGGAGGAGGTGCGCGCGATCACCGACGCCTGGCGCCGCCAGGGCCGGCCCCAGCTTCGGGAGGAGCTGCTCGAGCGCCCGGAGCCGGCCGACGACCCCGTCGACCAGGACTCCGACGACCTGCTCGACCGCGCGATCCAGCTCGTCGTGAGCCAGAAGACCGCGTCCGTGTCGCTGCTGCAGCGCCGGCTGGGCGTCGGCTACGCGCGCGCGGGGCGGCTCGTCGACCTGATGGAGCGGATGGGCCTGATCTCGGGCCACGAGGGCTCCAAGCCGCGGACGGTGCTGGTCGGGGAGGGGGACCTGCCCCGCATCCTGCGCCGGGGGGACCCCGCCCGGGCGGGCGTGGCGGCGGGCGCGGAGCCGGGGGAAGATCCGGATTTTCCGCCCTGATCGCGGCGGGGCCTGACCCCGACCCGGTTTTCCGGGGTGCTCGGACCCTGGTAGGGTGGCGCCGCCCGGCGGCGAGGAAGCCCCCTCCCAAGCCCGCGGGAGTGCCCCATGTTCGAAATCGGAAACACGCTCCGAGAGGCTCGCCTGCGCCGCGGCCTCGACATCGCCGAGTGCGAGGCGGAGACGAAGATCCGCGCCAAGTACCTGCGCGCCCTGGAGGAGGAGGAGTTCGACCTCCTGCCGGCGGCGAGCTACGTGCGCGGCTTCCTGCGCACGTACGCCGACTATCTCGGCCTGGACGGCCAGCTGGTGCTGGACGAGTACAACTCGCGGACGGTGGCCCCGCGCGAGGCGCGGGAGCTCGACCGGAGCGGGAGGGTGGGGCGCAGGAGCCGGCGCGAGCGGCGCGCCCAGGCTCCCGGCGGCAAGGGGCGGCGGACCGAGGTCCGGCTCCTCTGGCTCGCCATCGGCGGCGTGATGGCGACTGCGCTGCTCCTCTGGATGGGCGCCGTCAACGGCCGCCACTCCCCGGGGCCGACGGTCCCGCCCCCGGAGCAGACGGTCACCGGCACCGTCCCGGACACCACGGCCACCGCGCCGGTCACGAGCACCGCGCCGGTCGATGACCGCTTCGTGGTCGCGATGACCGGCGGCTCCGCCAACGGCTCCTGGCTGCAGGTCCAGGCGCTGCACCGCGGCGGCAAGGTGCTCTACGAGAACACCCTCGCCCCCGGACAGTCGATCGCCTTCCACCCGAGCCGCAGCATCTGGGTGCGGGTGGGGAACACCGCCGGCGTCTCCATCAGCGTGGACGGCGTGGCGCAGACGCTCGATGGCGGGACCTCCGACTTCCTGGTCACGAGGAACGGCCTCAGGCCTGGCTGAGCCGGGCTCCCGGCCCCCGCGGGCCGCCATCCTGGTCACCGGCAACGAGGTCCTCCGGGGGCTGATCCAGGAACGAAACGCCGGCTTCCTCGCGCGTTCGCTGGTGGCGCGCGGCGTCGAGCCGGAGCAGACCATCATCGTGGGCGACGCACTGGAGGACCTGGTCGGCGCGCTCCGGGGGCTGCTGGGACGCGGTGTGGACCTCATCTGCACGAGCGGCGGCCTGGGCCCGACCCACGACGACCGCACGATGGCGGCGGTGGCCGAGGCCGTCGGCGCCGAGCTGGCGGTCGACCGGGCGGCGCTGCCGCTGGTGCGCGCCGCATACGGCGGCGGGCCCAGGTCCGGCGTTGGCGCCCAGACCCAGCGGGCGATCGACGAGAAGCAGGCGAGCCTGCCGGTCGGCTCGACGCTCCTGCCCCCGATCGGGACCGCGCCCGGCTGCCTGCTGCTGCACGAGGGGACGCTGATCGTCGTCCTCCCCGGGCCCCCCTGGGAGCTCGCGGCGATGTGGGAGGCGGCCCTGGAGAACGAGCCGCTGCGGGCTTTGCTCGAGCGCGCCCCGGTCGGACCGCGGCGGATCCTGCGCCTCTACGGGGTGGTGGAGTCGCAGTTCGTGGAGTCGTTCGAGCGACTGCCGCCGGACCTTCGGGACGCCGTGGAGGTCGGCGTCTGCGCGCGGGCGGCGGAGCTCGAGGTCGCCATCGCCTCGCCCCCCGGCGCGGAGGCGGCGGCCGAGGCGATGGCGCGCGCCGTGCTCGACGCCTTCGGCGACGCCGTCTACAGCCCGGACGGACGCACGGTCGAGGCCATCGTGGCGGAGGCCCTGGTGAGGCGGGACGAGACGCTCGCCGTGGCCGAGAGCTGCACGGGCGGCGGCCTGGGCGCGCGCCTCACCGCGCGGCCGGGAGCGTCCGCCTACTTCCTGGGCGGGGTGATCGCCTACGACGACGCGCTCAAGCGCGGGCTCCTAGGGGTGCCGGCGGAGCTCCTCGCCGTCCACGGGGCGGTGTCGCCGGAGTGCGCGATCGCGATGGCCGAGGGCGCCCGCCGCGCGGGCGGCAGCGACTGGGCGCTGTCGGTGACGGGCGTCGCCGGACCGGGCGGCGGCACGCCCGCGAAACCGGTGGGGCTGGTCTACATCGGCGTTGCGGGGCCCGCCGGCGCGACCGCGCACGAGCTCAGGCTGCGCGGCGATCGCGAGCGCATCCGCGAGCGTGCGACCCAGCGGGCGCTCCACCTTCTCCGCCTGGCGCTGTCGGCCGGCGCCCAGGAGGGGAGAGCCGGCACACCCAGGTGAGCCATTCGTCACGGAGCGGCGCTGAGACGCGCGCCCCCGCTGGGATAACGTGATCGTCGCGGTGGACGTCGCGCTCAAACCCCGGAACCGGCTCTTCGCCGCCCTGGACCTGCCGCAGGATCTGCGCGACGAGCTGGCGGGCCGCGCCGTGGAGGTCGCGGCAGCGCTCGGCGGCCGCGCGGTGCCGGCGGCGAACCTCCATCTCACGCTCGCGTTCCTGGGGCAGGTGCCGGTCGAGCGCGGCGCCGCCGTGCTGGAGGCGCTGCAGGAGTCGCTCCTGCCGTCCCCGCCGCCGCTGCGGGTGCGGCTCGGGCCGCTCACGCCCCGGCCCTCGCGCGGGCGGGCGCGCCTGCTCGCCGCCGGCCTGGCCGAGCCGAGCGGCGAGCTGGAGGCGCTCGGGCTGCGCGTGCAGCGCGCACTCGCGGGCCTGGGGTTCGCCGTCGAGGTCCGCGAGCGCTTCTGGCCGCACGTCACCGTGGTCCGCTTCCCGCGCCCCCTGGCCGTGGGCAGCCCCGTCTGGCCGGAGGACGAACGCCAGTTCGATGTCAGCCGGGCGACGCTCTATGATTCGCTCCTCTCGTCGGGCGGCCCGCCCCGCTACGAGGCCCTCTGGCGAGCCGAGCTCGCCATCCCCCAGGCCATCACACAATCGGCGTAACGGAGGCCCCAGCATGGACAAGGCCAAGGCCATCGGATCGGCCGTCGCGCAGATCGAGCGGCAGTTCGGCAAGGGCTCGATCATGCGGATGGGCGACGCCAGCCACGTCGACGTCGGCGTCGTGCCCACGGGGTCGCTGGCGCTCGACCTCGCGCTGGGCATCGGTGGCCTGCCCCGGGGACGGATCGTCGAGGTGTTCGGCCCGGAGAGCTCGGGCAAGACCACACTCCTCTACCACGTGATCGCCAACGCCCAGAAGCGCGGCGGACTGGCCGCCTTCATCGACGCCGAGCACGCGATGGACCCCACCTACGCGCGGCGGATCGGCGTCAACGTGGACGAGCTGCTCGTCTCGCAGCCCGATCACGGCGAGCAGGCGCTCGAGATCGCCGACCTGCTGATCCGCTCGGGCGCGCTCGACGTGGTGGCGATCGACTCGGTGGCGGCGCTGGTGCCGAAGGCCGAGATCGAGGGGGAGATGGGCGACACCCACGTGGGCCTGCAGGCGCGGCTGATGTCCCAGGCGCTGCGCAAGCTGGCCGGCATCCTCAACCGCGCCGACACCATCTGCATCTTCACCAACCAGCTGCGTGAGAAGATCGGCGTGATGTTCGGCTGCTTCCAGTACGACTCGCCCGTGCTGCTGGCCGACGGCTCCACGCTGCCGATCGGCGAGATCGTCGAGCGGCGCCTCGAGGTCGAGGTGCTCTCGCTCGACGCCGAGACGGGGCTCATCGAGCCGCGGCCGGTGGTCAACTGGTTCGACAACGGCGTCGCCGACAGCTTCCTTCGCATCCGCGTGTCGGGCGGGGCGCGGGGCTGGCGGACGCTCGTCTGCACGCCGAACCACACGATCCTGACCCCGCACGGCGAGATCGCCGCCGGCGAGCTGCGCGCCGGCTTCGAGGTGCTGGCGGCGTCGCCGGCGCGCGAGGTCGCCCGGGAGCTGGTCGGAGTCGGCGGCCGCTCCTCGTGGCCCGACGGGGGGCCCGCCGGCGCGGCCCGCGCCTTCGTGCTGGGCGTTCAGCCGATCACCTGCCCGGACATGCGCCGCTTCGACCTGGAGATCGAGGGCAACCACACCTACCTGGTGGACGACGTGGTCGTGCACAACTCGCCCGAGACCACGCCCGGCGGCCGGGCGCTCAAGTTCTACGCCAGCGTCCGCCTGGACATCCGGCGCATCGAGACCCTGAAGGAGGGCACGGAGGCGGTCGGCAACCGCGTCCGCTGCAAGGTGGTCAAGAACAAGATGGCGCCGCCCTTCCGCCAGGCGGAGTTCGACATCATCTACGGCGAGGGCATCTCCCATCAGGGCAACCTGCTGGACCTGGGCCTCGAGCGGGGGCTGGTCCAGAAGAGCGGCTCCTACTTCTCCTTCGGGGACGAGCGCCTGGGCCAGGGCCGCAGCGCCGCCCGCGCCTTCCTGCGCGAGCACCCGGACGTGGCCGACGTGCTCGAGGCGGCGATCCGCAAGGACGCCGCCCCGGCGCCGGCGGCGCCCGTCGAGGACGAGGACCGGGAGGAGGTCCTGGCGGGGCAGCTGCCCTGAGCCCCGCCGGCGGGGAACCACCCGCCGGCTCCGCTCGCCCGGGTGCGGGTCACCGATTTGGCTCGGTGGACGCCGCATCGATGAGGTCCCGCACGGACCCGTGGAAAGGGTGGTCCTGACCGGGGCTCGGGCATACTTGCCGCCATGGCGGCCATGAGACGAGGTCAGGGTCGGTCAGCCAGCCGCCTGGCCTCGCTCGCAGCGATCGCGCTCGCCGGCGCGGCGACGCCAGTGCTTCTCGGCTCGGCCGCCCCCGACGCCGGCCCCAGCGAGGCCAGGCCGCTGGAGCGCACCGACCTCGCCGCAGCCGTGGGCCGGGTCCGGAAGGCCGGCTACACGCCGGATCGCCTCCTCGGCTGGGACACGAACGCCACATTGAACGTCCTGCTCGCGACCGGAAAGAGCAGCGGCTACGACCGGAGAGCGTTCTTCTTCATCCGCGGCCGCTTCGTCGGCACGGACGCCACCCGCCCGAGCGCACAGATCATCCCGCTCTGGCAGGACGACACCACGGCGGCCCTGATGTACGTGCTCTACCGGCGCGGCGATCCGCTGTGCTGCCCGACCGGAGGCGGCAGGATCGTCCGCTTCCGCTGGAACGGCAGGCGCCTGCTGCCGCTCGGGGGCGTGCCGACCGACAACTTGCGCGCCCTGCTCCACCGCTGAGGGTCCGCCAGGCGGGCGGCGCCGGCGGACCGGCCGCCGCCTCGGGCGGCACCGGCAGCGGGAGCCCGTCGCAGGTCGCGCCCTCCGGCGGGAGCGCGCCCGTCAGCAGGAAGCCACGCGGCAAACGCTCCACCGCTGACGGGCCTCGCGCGCGGTCAGTCGCACGGTCGCGACCCGTGCCGGAGCGCCCAGCCGGCGATCGTGCCCATCAGGGCCACCATGAGGACGGGGCCGACGGCGACCAGGAATCCGAAACCGAGCACCGGACGCTCCTTCCTTTCCGTGGGTGGCTCGCGGCGGCACCCGTGGGGAAGGCCGGTGGACGAGGTGCGCCCGCCGGCCCCCAGCCCACGGCATCGCCCTAGGCGCGGAAGCGCTGGGGAAACTGCCGGGCGATGCCGTCCGCGAACATGTCGGCCATCTCGAGCGCCTGGCGGTGGATCCGGTCGTAGGCGGCGACGCTCGCCGACCACTTGCCCGTGAGCTGTGCGACCGCCTCCTGGGTGGTCAGGGCGAGGTGGTCGTGCAGCATCGCCCGCACCGCGGGCGTCGGCCAGGAGCGGGGGTTGGCCGTGCCGAGGAAGGCGGCGAGCCCGTTGGCGTTGGCGTACCAGTCCCGCTGCGCCCTGGCGAGCCCGGTGCTGTCGCCGGCGCTGGCCGCCGACAGCACCCGGACGGCGATGACGATGTGGCCGCGCAGCAGCCTCGTGAGCTCCCGCCCGGCGTCCTGCCCGTAGAAGGGGGCGATGGCGTTGCCGATGTCCGCCTGGTTGCGAAGGAGCCGCGCCTCGGTGGCGGGAAGCGACGGAAGTCCGGCCGCGAAGTCCACGATCGCCATCCGGGTCCACGCGATGTGGTCCTCCCAGAGCATCCGCCACCGGTCGCCGAAGGCCTGACGGCTCAGTTGCGGAGCGGCGGTCGCCCGGGCGGCGTGCGCGGGCGCCTGCTGGGTCGCGAGCGCCGCCAGCGCCGCGAGGGTGAGGGCGCTCGCGAGCAGCGCGAGCGTCCGGCGAACCGGGTGTGGACGGGGCCTCATTGAGCTCCTCCTCGATCGGGGGCCGAGCGCCCCAACGGGCGCATGCCCCCCTTCGTGCCGAGCGCGCGCCCCGTCTTACCTGCTGACGGGCCCTGCAGCCCGCCCGTAAGAACGGAGGCGCGAACGACACCAACAGGGCACACAGCCCCACGAACGAGGAGCACACGATGATCGAGGGAATCAGGTACGTCCGCGCCGCCTGCCCGCCGGACCGGACTCCGACGCCGACGATCCCCAAGAGCCCCGTCCACGCCGGCCGCTGAGCGGCGGGCCGCCGCCCTCACCCGGCGGTTTCCGAAAGGAGACGCAGTGTCGACAGCACCTCAGACCCGGCCTCGGGCGCCGGCAGCGGCTGCCGGGGTCGAGGCTCCGCGCCAGCTGACCGATCCCCGCTACCAGGCGTTCCTGCTGCTCCGGGTCGCGTTCACGGTGGCGCCGATCCTGTTCGGGCTCGACAAGTTCTTCGACGTGATGACTGACTGGTCGAAGTACCTGGCGCCCTGGATCGACGACATCGCGCCCGGCAGCGCGCATCAGTTCATGTACGTCGTCGGCGCGGTGGAGATCCTGGCCGGGCTGGTGGTCGCCATCAGGCCGCGCTTCGGCGCCTACCTGGTCGCCCTCTGGCTCGGCGGCATCATCCTCAACCTCCTGACCTTCTCCGGCTGGTACGACGTCGCCCTGCGCGACTTCGGGCTCATGCTGGGGGCGCTCACGCTGGCCCGGCTGGCCTTGGTCTACGACAGGTCGCCGCGCCCGCGCATCTAGGCAACCCGTCCCCGGCGGGCGCCGCACGCGCGGCGCCCGCCGCGGTGTCGGCCCCGAGCCTCGCGCTCCCGACGCCTGTACGGTTGGCCCGCGGGAGGGAGGCCGATTCGGTGGCGCGGGTCGTCTCGGGCATCCAGCCGAGCGGCGACAAGCATCTCGGCAACTACCTGGGCGCCATCCGGGGATGGGTGGAGGCACAGCGCGTCGACGACTGCTTCTTCTGCGTCGTGGACCTGCACGCGCTCACGAGTCTCCCCGATCCCCGAACCCTGCGCGAGGACACCCGGCGGCTGGCGGCGCTGCTCCTGGCGGCCGGGCTCGACCGGGACCGGGCGACGATCTTCATCCAGAGCCAGGTTCCCGCGCACGCGGAGCTCGCCT
>JAWVEW010000264.1:0-2626 GCA_033856495.1 Miltoncostaeaceae bacterium
CGCGACGTGGAAGGGCGCGCGGCCGGGGGCCGTCTTCCGTCCCGGGGCGCCGGTTCTCCGACGCGCCGCGCCCGCGAACGAGGCGACGCCAGGAGCCGCACTACGGCGAGGGCGGCTCGGCCGCTCACTGAGGCGCGGGAGCCGGCGGTGACATGGAGGAGACCCTGGGTACGCTCGCGCCTGGCGGGCGAGCTCGTCGAGATCGTGACCTGACGTCGCGGCGGGCGCGGTCGGCGCGCCCGCCGGCCGGCCGGGGGAGCCCACGGATGATCTCGACCTACGAGCTGGACGTCTTCGCCCACGTGCTCGCCCGCCGTCGTGTGGGTGGGCGGCGCCGCGGTGACCCAGGCCCATGCCCGCGCCGGCGGTCCTGCTGCTCTTCGGGCTGCTCGCCGTCCACGAGGGGAACTGGGGCTTCGACTCCCCTTGGATCGGGATCGGGTTGGCGGTCTGGGTGCTCTCGTTCCTGGTCGGAATGCTCTTCGTCGGCCCCGAGTCCGGGCGCATCGCCCGCGTGACGGCCGAGCGCGGCGCCGACTCCCCTGAGGCGCAGGCGCGCATCAGGCGGATCTTCCTGATCTCCCGGTTCGAGTGTTCGCCATGGCGGTGAAGCTGGGGCAGTAGCGCCCGAACGTCCGCACCCCGACCGCCACGGTCGAGGGATACCCCCGGCGCTTTCGGAGGGGCCATCATCGAGTGAGGGCTGGGGCTCGAATCCCGGGGGGCGGGTGCAGATCGGCATGTGGTGGGATGGTGGCGGCGGGCTGCGGCGGGTGCTGCCCGAACGGCTCGTCGTGGGCGTCGCCTGCTCGGTGCTCGGCGCCGCGGTCGGCGCCCTCGCGATCCTCCTCGCCGGCGACCTCCTGCGCGGGCTCGCCTGGTTCGCCCTCTTCGCGGTCGTGACGGCCCTCGTCACGGCCTTCGCCGATCTCGTGCCGATCCAGGACGGCGCCGATGCCGCCCAGCCGGCGCCGCGCGCGCCAGAGACGGCCCGCGGCGCGCGGACCCACCTGACGGCCGGCGGGCGGGGCATCCTGGTGGTGGTGCTCGTGGGCGGCTTCGCCGCCAGCCACGGCGTCGGCGGCAACGGCCTGGCGCGGCTCGCCGGCGTTCTGCTCGGGGCCGGCCTCTGCGCGCTCGGCAGCGCCCGGTGGATCGCCAACTGGGAGCGCGGCACCGGGCAGATCCTCCTGATCGGGCCGGCTGCTCGGGCAGTGCGGATGAGGTCGCAGGCACCCGAACCGTCGCCGTTGGAGTCCACGACCAAGGAGGTCAAGGACATCCAGCGACGGATGATGAGCGGCGCGCCGCTGTCCCCGCGCGATCACGAGGTTCTCGGGCGCCTGCCGGAGCGCAAGACCAGCAAGCTCAGGCGCTCGACGACTCCGGTGGCCTACTACGTCCTTCCGAAGGACCCCGCCGATTGGCCCACCGAGTGGCCCGGCGAGGCGGCCCCCGAGCAGCCCGAGCCGCCGGAGACTTCGCGGCCCCGCCGGTGGCCGCTCAGTCGCCTCGGGACGGTGGTTGCGACGATGTTCGTCGGCCTCGCGGCGACGGCGCTGATCGCTACCGCGTTGCTGCCGGCGCAGCCGGTCGCGCCCCCCCTCGTACTCAGCCGGTGCCCGGGCGTGGCTCCTGCCGCATCAGCGATGGCAGGGCCGGCGGTCGAGCTGGCGGGGGCGATCGAGGCCGTCAGCGACGGGGCGATGTGGACGACCTGGAGCGAGTCCCAGCCCTGGCCGAGTACCGAGGTGGCGAACACGCTGATCCGGATGGATCCGCGCACGGGCCGGGTGCTCGCCCGGACGCCGCTCGCCGTCCCGACCAACACGCTGGTGGCGGGGGGAGGCTGGCTCTGGGCGCTATCGCTGGGAAGCGGGGGCGTCGTCCGGCTCGACCCGCGAACCGGCGGACCATCCGCCTCCGTCATCGGGTTGGGCGACGACCCCTACGACATTGCGTTCGGCGATGGCGCGCTGTGGGCGCTGTTCGACCGTGGCCGCACGGTCCGCAGGATCGACGTCGGCACCGGTCGGGTCGGTCCAGCAATCGAGACCGGCGGGACAGGGATCTGGCTGGCGGCCGGCGAGGGCGCCCTCTGGGCGCCGGACTACCCGCGCGGAGCGCTCAGGCGGATCGATACGCGCTCGGGTGCCGTAACGGTGATCCCGCTCGACATGGAGTGGCCGGGCAAGCCCGTCATCGGCCTGGGATCGGTGTGGGTCCCGGGCGACGGGTACGTGGTGCGTGTCGACGCCCGCACGCTGCGGACGCGGAGGATCGCCGTCGGTGGGCACGCCGCCGGCCCGGTGATCGCCGCCGGGAGCGTCTGGCTCGCCGAGGAGGGCAAGGGCGTCTTCCGCATCGACCCTCGCTGCGACCACCCCGTGGGCCCGTTCGTGGCGACGCCCGGCACGAATTCCACGTACCTCGCCTCCGCGGGCGGGACCGTGTGGGTGTCGGACTGGTCGAGCTCGCTCTCGGTGCCCGTCCGCCTGGCCTCCTGACGGGCTCCGATCGGGCGCCCCCGCTCCTCCTCCCGGGACCGGTATGCTGCCGGACCGTGATGCACACGCTGTCAGTGCTGGTGGAGAACAAGCCGGGCGTGCTCTCGCGCGTGTCCGGG
>JAWVEW010000265.1:0-2824 GCA_033856495.1 Miltoncostaeaceae bacterium
CTGGAGCGCCTCCTCGGACAACGTGGGCGTCACCGGCTACGAGATCCGCCGCAACGGCGCCGCCGTGGCCACCCTCGGCGCGGTGACCACGTTCACCGACGGCGGGCTGGCGGCGAGCACCGCCTACAGCTACACGGTCACGGCCCTGGACGCCGCCGGGAACCGCTCCGCCGCCTCGTCCGCCGCCTCAGCCACGACCGCATCGGCGGGCGGAGGCTCCGACACCACCGCCCCCGGCGTCCCGACCAACCTCAAGGCGACGGCCCTCAGCTCGAGCCAGGTCAGCCTCGGCTGGAGCGCCTCCTCGGACAACGTCGGGGTCACAGGCTACGAGATCCGCCGCAACGGGGGCCTGGTGGCGACCGTCGGCGCGGTGACGGCGTACACGGACGGCGGGCTGGCGGCGAGCACCGCCTACAGCTACACGGTGACGGCGCGCGACGCGGCGGGAAACCGCTCGGCGGCCTCCGCGGCGGCCTCCGCGACCACGCCGTCCGGGAGCTCCGGCGGCGGCGACCCCGTCATTGCCGCAGCGGGCGACATCGCCTGCGGCACCGGCTATCAGGGCTCGTACTGCCTCCAGATGCAGAGCTCCGACCAGATCCTCAAGATCAACCCGGTGGCGGTGCTCGCGCTCGGTGACATCCAGTACGAGTCGGGCGCGTACTCCGACTACATGGACTCGTCCAGCAACTCGAAGATCGGCTACAACAAGTCGTGGGGGCGGTTCAAGTCCAAGACCTATCCGGCCATCGGCAACCACGAGTACCTGACGTCCCTCCCCGACAACTACTTCCGGTACTGGTCGGACTTCGCGGCGAAGCGGGGGCCCTACGCCAACCTCGCCGGGGACCCGGTGAAGGGCTGGTACAGCTTCGACGTGGGCGCGTGGCACCTCATCTCGTTCAACTCGAACTGCAAGCGAGTGGACTGCACGACGGGCAGCGAGCAGGAGACCTGGATCAAGAACGACCTGGCCGCGCACCCGAACAGGTGCACGCTGGCCTTCGCCCACCACCCCTTCCGCAACTCGTTCTTCGAGACCTCGCTCGAGCCGCGCTGGCCCGACATCTTCCAGGACTTCTACAACGCGGGCGTCGAGCTGGTGGTGATCGGCCACGCCCACAACTACGAGCGGATGGCGCCCATCAATCCGTCCGCGAGCATCGACCGGGCGCGGGGCGTCCGGCAGTTCGTGGTCGGGACCGGGGGGAGGTCGCCCGCCGGCGCCTCCGCCACGCCCAAGCCCTACAGCGAGACCCACGCCGGCAAGACGATCGGGGTCCTCAAGCTGACGCTCCACCCGAGCAGCTACGACTGGAGCTTCAACGGCGTCTCCGCGACGCCGGCGACCGACATCGGCTCGGGGACCTGCCACTGAAGCCCTGAGGAGTCAGCCGCCGCGCGCGCCGGCGAGCGCGGCGGCCGACACCTCCTGCTCCAGGAAGGCGCGGACCGCGGCGATCGTGCGCGGGTGGGTCAGCACTCCGAGGTGGGTGGCCTCGACATCCAGCGCCCGCAATGTCGGGATGCTGTGGAGCATGGCGTCCCGCTCCCCCCGGCCGACCACGAGGCCGGCCAGCGGGTCGACCGGCTCCGTCGCGCGCACGAGCAGGCCGGGCGCGCGCAGCGAGGGCCAGAGGGCGCGCGGGTCCTGCATGGCGCCGTGGGCGGCGTCCTCGACGACGGCCCGCCCGCTCGTGCCACGGCGGCAGCCGCCCCGGGTCGACACGAGGTCGTCGAGCAGGTCGTCCGCCCAGGCGTCGTGCCAGGGCCGGACCGCCCCCGACTCGCGCAGGACCGCCACCGCCGCCTCGGGCGACGGGAAGGTGAGGCCGAAGCGGCGCAGCGCGGCCACCATCCTGGCGACCGCGCGCGGCTCCGGCAGGCCGCCGCCATCGACGAGCACCACGCCGGCGACCCGCTCCGGGGCCAGCGCCGCCGCCTCGAGGGCGACGTAGGCGCCCATCGAGTGGCCGACGATCGCGGCCCGCGCGGCGCCGAGCTGCTCCGCGACCTCGAGCAGGTCCTCGGCGTGGGCGCGCCAGCCCCCGCCGCCCGGCGGCCGGGCCGGGCTGCGCCCGCGCCCCGCGAGGTCGACGGCGACGGCGCGCCAGCCGTCGGCGAGCGCCGACGCCATCGGCGCGAACGAGCGGCCGGTGGCGGCGATCCCGGGGACGAGCAGCACCAGCTCGCCGTCCTCCCCCCACAGCTCGGCCGCGATGACGCCGCGCCGCAGCCGCAGCCGCAGCGCGACGGGGCCGTGCGCGGCGGGCGGGCGCCGTACGTGCGCGACCGGCCGGCGCGGGCGGGCGGGCGCCCGCAGCGGTGGCGGCGCGGGCGCCCGGAGGCGGCGGCGGCGCCCCACCGCACGCGCGGCCAGGACCGCCAGGGCGACGAGAACTGCCGCGGCCAGCGCGGCGTGCTGCCATTCCATGCGCGTCGCCTCCCTCCGGTCCGCCTCCCTGCAGGGACCGGATCATGCAGGACCGCCCGGCGTCAGGCCGGCTGGGCCTCCGGGGCGCAATCGCCGCAGCCGGCGACCGGGCGGAGCGTCAGCGTCTCCGCCGACCAGCCGTCCCGCACGGCCCGCGCGAACGCGCCGAGACCCTGCTCCAGGCGCTCGTGCCTGGAGAGGACCTGGCCCTGAACCTCGGTCAGATCGAACATCGCGGCTCCTTTCCCCGACTGCTGGAGACGAATCCGGGACGGTGGCGGGAGGCCCCCCGCCCCTCCGCCCCGGTCCGCTTTCTCTGCCGTCGATTGCCCCGCCGGAGGTGAGCGGGAGACTGTCGTCTGAGGGAGCAAGCGCCCTCGCACGGAG
>JAWVEW010000266.1:0-7524 GCA_033856495.1 Miltoncostaeaceae bacterium
CGCAGCAGCTCGGGGATGCTCGCTCCGGGCGGCGGCCGCGTGCCCGGGGGCGTCTCGGCCCCGCCCGCGAGTGCGGCGTCGAGCGCCTCCGCGAAGGTGGGCGCGGCGTAGACCTGCCCGTCCCCGAAGCTCACCACCACCTGCCACAGGCTCGGCAGGCTGTCTCCGGGCGAGTCCAGGTAGAGCGGCTGCGTGTAGAGCAGACCCTTGCCGACCGGCACCACGATCGTGTTGCCCCGCAGCACCTGCTCGCGGCGCACGCCGATCTGGGCGGAGAGCTCCGGATCGCGCGCGACGTTGGAGGTGAAGGTGTCCAGCGAGTCGAGCGGGTTGGCGGCGCTCTGGAGGAAGCGGAGCACGGTCATCCGGCCGAAGCGGCCGGGGTCCGAGTCGATCGCGAGCCAGCCCGAGAAGCCGATGCCGCGCCCCCTGACGGCCGGCTTGTAGGAGCGAATGGTCAGGAACCGCTCGCGCCGCTCGCCCGGCAGCACGGCGTAGGTGTAGCGCGCCGGCGAGATGATGCGCTGCCCCTCGACCCCCGGGCCGTAGGCCTCCTCGGTGGGCGCCCAGGCCTCGTCGTTCGTGTAGAGGGTGTCGACGCTCGTCACGTGGAAGCGCTCGAGCGCCGCGCTCTGGAGGTTGAAGAGGTCCTCCCCGTAGCGCAGGTGCGCGCGCAGGGCCGCCGGCATCGCCGACAGCGGCGCGAAGAGCTCCGGGTAGACGCGCTGCCAGGTGGTCGTGATCGGCTCGCGTTCGTCGAGCCGGTAGAGATGGGTCTCTCCGGAGTAGGCGTCCACGGCCAGCACGCCTGCCGCCCGCATGTAGCTCGTCCCGCCGAAACGGACGGCGTAGGGATAGCGGTCGCTGGCGGCATAGGCGGCCACCATGATCCAGATCCGCCCCGCGGCCGAGGCGTAGTAGGGATCCGAGTCGAAGCTCAGGAACGGGTACATCTCGACTGCCCGCTGCCGGATGTCGCGGTAGAGCAGGACCCTCGAGTCGGGCCCCGCCGGGCGTCCGCTGGTCGCGTTCCAGACCTGGCGGCCGCCGCCGACGTAGGGCAGCCCGCCGAGGAACTTGGTCACCGCCAACCGGTGCAGGCCGGAGCCGACCCGGATCCCGGTGCCGCCGTCCCACTGCACCTGTCGGGTCGTGAGCCCGTCGAACACCGGTTGGTTCGTGTTCACGATCGCCCAGGGCGCCTCCGTGGCGCCGAAGTAGAGCTCCGGGTGCACCGGCGGGGGATCCAGGCCGCGCTGGGGGATGTAGCCGGCCAGCCAGTCGGGGCGGCCGACCGCGTCGATCTGGTCGACCGGCGCGATCACCAGGCCGTAGCCGTGGGTGTAGGTGAGATGGCGGCGCTGGAAGTCGGGCACCTTCGAGTAGTCGATCTCGCGCCCCAGGACGAAGACCGTGCGCGGCCGCCCCCCGAAGCGGTAGCGGTCGACGTCCGCGTCGTGGCAGCCGTAGAACTGGTTGAAGGTCTGGAGCCGGGAGCAGGCGGAGATCGTCGGCGGCAGGTCGAGGAACCGCAGCGACCCGACCGAGGCCGGGGCCTGCGCGATCGCCTGCCGGGTCACCCCCCCGCGGCGGTAGTCGGCGTCCACGATCGCCGCCCGGTCGATGCCGGAGGCGGCGCGGGTGGCGTCGAGGGTCGCCTGGATGTTCGGCCGCTCGACCTGCAGGCGGCTGCCCCGCAGCACGATCGCGTCGTTGAGGGCGGCGCCCACGGGCCCGAGGATGGCCACCGCGACCAGCAGGACCGCCGGCGGCGCGATCCAGGCCCAGGAACCGACCGGCGACGACCAGGAGGCGGGCCGCCTGAGCACGCGCCGGCGCTCTCCCCCGTCCTCCTGCCAGGACTGCTCCAGGTCCCGCTGGGGGGCGAAGGCGGTCTGGCCGCGCGCGCGGAACGCGAGCGCCGCCAGGATGCCGGTCGGGACGCCGAGGATGAGCCACCAGGGGGTCGCGAAGATGACGAGGGCCAGGGTCGTCACACCCCACAGCCCCGCCACGACGAGCGCGAACGTGCGCCAGGACACGACGGCGGCCCGCCACCGCAGCGCCGGCAGGGCCAGCAGCGCGAGCCCGACCGCGCCCACCGCCACGGCGATCGCGCCGACGGTCCAGGTCGGGATGAGGATGCCCCGCGCCGCGTTGCCGGCGCCGGCCACCGTCTCGTCGCCGCCGTAGACCTGCCCGTAGCGGCCGAGCCAGACGAGCGCCCCGCCCGCCGCGATCGCGAGCGCGGCGAGCGGGAACACGAAGCGGCCGAGGCGGACCGTGATCCCGGCCGCCCGGTAGCGGTCCTCCCGATCGCCCGAGGCCGCCCGGCCTGCGAAGGCGGCCGCCACGTGGCCGAGCAGCGCCACCATCGCGACGACCAGCACCATCACGACGATCATGCGCTGGACCGGGAGCTCGAAGACGTAGAAGCCGACGTCGCGCCCGAAGACCGGATCGCTGCGGCCGAACGACGCGGCGTTGCGCTCCGCCAGGATCGGGTCGCGCGCCCCGCGCAGCCAGATGGCCAGCATCGGCGCCAGGATCGCCCCGAGCCCGAGGAAGAGCGCCAGGCGCGTCGCGCGCCCGAGCGCGCGGCCCCAGAGGAAGGCGCTGGACGCCACGAGGAGGCCCGTGCCAACGCCCACCAGGATCAACAGCAGCTCGGTGTGCCAGCGGGTGGCATAGGCGCCGCCGGCGCCCAGCCCGCTGTAGAAGTCCCCCTTGACCGTGATCGTCGCCCAGATCGACAGGGCGACGTACCCGAACAGGATCAGGATCGGGACGACCGCGGCCAGGCCGACGAGCGCGCGCCTACGGCGTGTGGAAACCAGCGGACTCCTTGGTCGAGCGGCTCGCGCCGGTGATCGGGCGCCGCAATCCAAGCATGGCCGGGGACGGGAAGCCCGCGTCGGGGTCCAGCGCGCCGGCGGCGATCCTCATCGCGGGTCGGGCCGGCGGGCGCTGGCGACCAACTGGGGTCCCAGGCCGATGCCGCGTGCGAGCGCCGCGGCCGGGATCATCCCCGCCGCCAGCGCGCGGCCGGCCCGGAACCGCTCTGGCCGGACCTGGGGATCGAGCCCCGGCGCGATCGAGAAGGCGAGGCTCGCCGGGTAGCGCCAGCCGCCCCTCGCGCTGGCCTCGACCGCCTCGAAGCCGGCGGCCGCCAGGGCCCGCGCGAGCGCCCCGCGGGTGAGGTGCCAGCGGTGGCGGGCCGGCTCCCAGCCGTGCCAGCGGCCGCCGAAGGCGCGCGCCTCGGCCCCGCCCGGGTTCGGCACCGCGGCGACCAGCACCCCGCCCGGCCGCAGGATCGCGATGGCGTCGGCGAGGGTTCGATCGATGTCCGGGACGTGCTCGAGCACGTGCCAGGCGAGCACGGCGTCGACCGGCGCCAGGCCGGCGGCGCCCGCGTCCCCCAGCTCGGCCGCCACCACCCGGACCGCTGCCCCGAGCGCGTTCCGGGCGCGAGCGGCCTCCGCCGGATCGGGCTCCACCGCCACCACCCGGTACCCGGCGGCGGCCGCCGCCGCGGCCCGCGCGCCGGCGCCGGCCCCCAGGTCGATCAGGTCCGCCGGCGGCGGCCGGCGCACGAGCAGCGGCCGCAGCTCCGCGGCGAGCAGCCGCCGCGCGAGCGCCCCCGCGAGCCCTGCGTCGGGCAGCGCGCCCGGAGCTGCCGGGGCCGGCGGGGGCGGCGGCCATGTGAAGCCGATGCCGCAGCGGCCGGAGCGGCAGCGGCGGACCTCCGCCGGCGGTCCGCCCGTGCGGTCGTGGGCGAGCGCCCAGCGTCGGGACCGGGCGCCGCAGCGCGGGCACGCGGCGCCTGCGGCGTCCCGATGCCTGATCACGCGGAGCCGCACCTCCCGGGGGTGGACGAGCGCAAGGCGGGCCATGAAGCTCCAACCAGGAGCCGCCAGCCGCATCAGTCTGCCTGGTGCGCCCCCCCGGGCCGGCCCCTCAGCGGCTGAGCCAGGTGGGCAGCGGCACGACCAGCGGGGCGGGTCGCGGTCGCCGCGGTGCGGGCCGGCCCGGCGGGGCCGGCCGCCTGGGCGCCGCACGCGGCGGCGACGGCGGCGCGAGCTCGCCGAGGATGCGCACGAACGGCGCCAGCGGCCGCACCGGGGGCCGGCGGCTCACCACATGAGGCCGCAGCACCAGAAGGCCTGCCACCACGGCGGCGACCGCCGCGATCAGGCCCAGATACTCGGCCACCGCAGAGCCGGCTGCGCCGACCGGCCCATCCCGGCTCGTGGCATCGTCCATCAGCCCTCCTCCCCTCGATCCCCGTTCGGGGCCGTCGCGCGCCTCACGACACGCCCACCACCCCGCCGATGCTGTGCGCCAGCTCGATCACCAGCACGCCCAGCACGAGCAGCAGCGCTGCCGGCACCATCACCAGCGCCACCACGAGCTGGATCTTCGGCGCGGCCCGCGCCGCGCGGTCGCGTGCGCCCTGACGGCGGGCGGCCCGGACCGCCTCCGCCTGTCCCGCGAAGGCCCCGGAGAGCGGCGCCCCGAGCTCCTCCGCCTGCAGCAGGGCCGCGACCACCTGCACGAGCTCGGGCGCTGCGGCGCGGTCGGCGAGTCCACGATAGGCGGCGCGCCGCGGCGTGCCGAGCGCCAGCTCGCGCAGGGTGGCGCGCACCTCGTCGCCGAGCGCCCCCGGCAGCCGCCCCACGGCCAGCTGGAGCGCCGGATCCAGCGCCATGCCCGATTCGATGCAGATGCCCAGCAGGTCGAGCAGGTCGGGCAGCTGCCGCACGATGGCCCGGCGGCGCGCGCGCGCCCGTCCGGCGAGCCAGCGGTCGGGGGCGATCAGCGCGCCGGCGACGAGCGCCGGCACGAGGACGATCGCGGGAGGGGCGACCGCCGCGGCGACGATGCCGAGCGCCCCCGCGGCCTGCGCCCCGCCCGCCCGCGCGCGCTCGATCGCGGGCGCCGCGGCCTGCCCCACTCCGGCCGCCTGCAGGCGCTCGATGGTGCGCTGCCGCGCCGGCCACCGGCGCAGGACGGGCGGACTCGGCACGGCGGCCGCCAGCCGCAGCGCCGTCGGCAGGGCTGACGGCGACGCGGCGGCGCGCTCGCGCCCGCGGAGGCGCAGCCCCACCACCAGGCAGACGGCGGCCAGCCCCAAGAGGGCGAGGGGTCCGAGCGACGGCAGGCTCACGGCTCCACCAGGCCGATCCGGCGGATCCACAGGACGCCCACCAGCTCGAGCGCCGTCGCGGTGGCGAGCAGCGCGAGGCCCGGTCCGTGGCCGAGGTTCCGGGCGATCATGCCCGGCGCCGCCAGCTCGGCCATGATGCCGCCCACCACCGGGAGCGCCGCCACGATCCAGGCGCTCATGCGCGCCTGGGCGGTGGCGCCGCGCAGCTCCCGGGCCAGGCGGACCCGCTCCTCCAGCCGCTCCGAGAGCTCGGCGAGCGCCCTGGCCAGGTTGCCGCCGGTCCGCCGCTGAACCAGGATCGCCGTGACCATGATCCGAAGGTCCGGGTCGGGAAGCCGCGCGGCGAGGGCCTCGAGCGCCTCCTCGACGCGGGCGCCGAGGTCGAGCTCGGCCACGACCAGCCGAAGCTCCGCGGCAGCCGGCTCGGGCGCGTCCCGGGCCGCCCGACCCAGGGCCTGGCGCAGCGAGAGGCCCGCGCCGAGCGCGCTGGCGAGCTGCTGGGACACCAACGGCAGCTGCGCGGCCACGCGCAGGACGTAGCGGCGGTCCGCCGAGGCGAGCAGCGCCCTTGCGCCGGCCAGCACCGCGACCGCCCCGAGGGGCGCGAGCGGGGCGATGCGCAGGAGCGCCCACACGAGCAGCCCGGCCCCGGCGGCCAGCGCCGCGACGAGGGCGACGAAGGCGTCCGGCCCGAGACGCGCGCCGGTCCGCTCCAGACGCCGGGCAAGGCGGCGCCCGGCCGGCAGGCGCCCCACCAGGCCCGAGCCGGGCGAGGGCGCCGGCGCGGGCCGATCGGCGACGAGCGCGCGTACCCCGGCGACGGCCGCCAGCGCGGCGCCGGCGGCCAGGGCGGGGGCCGTGATGCCAGATGTCATGTGATGTCCGCCAGGCGCGCGTCGCGGGCCGCGCTCGCCAGCCAGGGCACCGCGCCGGGCAGCTCCTCGAAGACGCCCTCGACGCTGTCGCCCCGCCGCTCGAGCGCGCGCCAGCGGACCAGCGTCTGGAGCTCGGGCCCCTGGTCGCCGCGGCTCACCGCGGCCACCTCGACGACGCGCCGGCGCCCGTCGGCCAGCCGCGCCTGGTGGACGACGAGGTCCAGGGCGCTCGCCACCTGCTCCGCCACGGCGAGGTAGGGCAGGTCCAGGTCGCCCATCAACGCGAGGATCTGCAGGCGGCGCAGCGCGTCGGCCGGAGAGGAGGCGTGGAGGGTCGAGAGCGAGCCTTCGTGTCCCGTCGTCATTGCGCCCAACATGTCCAGGGCTTCTCCACCCCGGACCTCCCCGACCACGATCCGGTCGGGCCGCATCCGGAGGGCGTTGCGGACCAGGGCGCGGATCGGCACGGCGCCGCGGCCCTCGAGGCTCGGGGGGCGCGACTCGAGCCGGACGACGTGCGGCAGCGTGAGACGCAGCTCGGCGGCGTCCTCGATGGTCACGACCCGTTCCGCGGACGGGATGAAGGCCGCCAGGGCGGCGAGCGTCGTGGTCTTGCCGCTGCCCGTGCCGCCGCTCACCAGGATGTTGCGCCGAGCCCGCACGGCGGCGGCCAGCATGGCGAGCATCGGCTCGCTGATTGTGTCCAGCCGCACCAGATCGGGGGCGGTCAGCGGCCGCGCGCCGAAGCGCCGGACGGTCAGCACGGCGCCGTCGAGAGCCAGCGGCGGGATCACCACGTTGACCCGGGAGCCGTCCGGGAGCCGCGCGTCGACCATCGGGCTGGCCTCGTCCACCCGCCTGCCGAGCGGCGACAGGATGCGGTCGATGACGTGGAGCAGGTGGGCGCCGTCGGCGAAGCGCACGTCTGCGGGCTGCAGCCTGCCGTCCCGCTCCACGAAGACGGACTCCGGGCCGTTGACCATCACCTCGGTCACGGAGGGGTCGCGCAGCAGCGACTCGAGCGGGCCCAGACCGAGCGCCTCGTCGACCACGGCCTGCACGAGGGCGTCGCGTTGCGAGGCCCCGAGGATCCGGCGCTCCTCGTCCAGCAGGCGCTCGATCAGATCGCCGAGGGCGGCCTGGCTGAGCTCGGCCGGGCCGGCGGCCGCCTCGCGCACCACCCGGGCGCGCAGGTGGTCGATCAGCGCCCGGTCCGGTCCGCCGGCGGCGATCCCGCTTCTGGCCAGGGCGCTCACGCGAGCTGGGCCGCCAGCTCGGCGAGCGCGCGGGCGAGCGGGGTCCGCCGCCCTTGCGGCCAGTCACCGGCCGAGAGCCGCGCCGCCTCGCGGTCCGAGCGCGGCAGCACCGCGGCGACCGCCAGGCCGGCGGCGCCGGCGAGCGCCCGCGCACCGAGCTCCGGCTCTCCGCGCGCGAGCGTGACCACCAGCCGGGGCGTCTCCGCGCATCCGGCTGCGCCAGCCG
>JAWVEW010000267.1:0-2514 GCA_033856495.1 Miltoncostaeaceae bacterium
GCAGGGCGGCGAGCCCGCACAGGAGCCAGGGCTGCGCCAGCGCGGCCGCCAGCCCGGCGCTCGCGGCCGTGGCGGCGGCCCGAGCGCGGCCGGCCGACGGCCGACGGCGGGCTGCGGCGGCGGCTCCTCGTGCACCGCCGCCGCCGGACGGCGCGTCCCCGGGCGCACGACGAGCGTCTCGCGCTCCTCGCCGAGATAGGGCTCGCCGATCCCCCAGCGCTCGCGCGCGCGCTGGTGCTCGCGGGCGCGCCGCGTCATTTCCCGGTCGATCTCGGCGAACTCGGCGGCCGGCGGCGGGGCGAAGGGGCCGAGCGCCGGGTGGACGTGGGAGGGCCCCGCCTCGATCACCCCGTCCTCGCTCGGCGCGAAGAGGTGGGCGTGCTTGCGGACGAAGCGGGCGTAGTCGGCGTCGCCGCGCGCGAGCTCCGGGGCGACGCAGACGACGTCCCAGTTGGAGGCGATCTTGTCCGGGTGGGCAGGGTCGAGACGGAGCGAGCGGCCGCGCATCTGGGTCACCGAGACCGACGTCGTGGCCGCGGTCAGGTCGACCAGGCAGTTCAGGCACGGCGCGTCCCAGCCCTCGCCGAGCAGGGCGCGGGTCCCGACCAGCGCCCGGGTGTCGCCGGCGGTGAGCGCCTCCGTCGCGAGCGGCACCCACAGCCGCGGCTGCCATGCGCTCCCGCTGGCCTCGAGCCGCACCAGGCCCGCATCGTCCGGCACCGCCCTCCAGTCGCCCAGCGCCTCGGGCGCGCGCCGGCGGATGGCGGCGAGCAGCGCCTCGGCGTCGTCCGGCGAGCAGCGCAGGCCGCGCCCGGAGACCAGCAGCGGGCGCAGCGGCGCCGTCCGGGCATCCGCGGCGAGGCCGCGCACCGCCTCGACGGCGGTCCCCGCCTCGGGGCGCAGCGTTCCGAGGAGGTCCGCCGCCGGCGCGCTCGAGGCGCTCTCGGCGTCGGCCAGCACGAGCGCCCGCAGCTCGTCCGAGCGAGCCTGGTACTCGCAGGCGACCACCTCCACCAGCGCGATCGACTTCGCCGCCGAGCGTGTCAGCAGGCGGTCGACGTCGGAGGCGCCCCGGCGGATGCCCTGGCGGGTCAGGGTGAAGCCCAGCTCGCGCAGCGCCGCAGCGATCGCCTCGCGACGGTCGCCTGCCTCCGTGGACGGCTCGGCCTGCAGGCAGCGCAGCGCGTAGTCCTCCAGCAGCACGAGCCAGTCGTCGAGGTTCGGCTCCTCCCGGTAGCCCTCGCCGCGCGGGGCGCCGTGCGGAAGCGGCAGCCCGGCCGAGGAGAGGAAGCGCGCGCCGGCGCGGGCGAGCGCCGGCTGGCGGCGCTGGAAGGACGCCCACGACACCCGCGCCTCCTCGCTCGCGTCCCTGCTGCGGGCGCCGAGGCGGGTGATCACCCACTCCGGGAAGCTGAGGGCGCCCGGCGCGTCCTCGTGCAGGGCCGTCACCAGCTCGCGGAAGCGAAGGTCGTGCTCCGCCAGCCATCGCGCCTCGCTGTCGAGGGGACGCGTGAGCCAGGCCAGCTCCTGGTAGGGGGCGAGGTGGCCCTCACGGACGACCGCCGGAGTCGGGATCGTGAAGTCGACCGCGCCGAGCAGGGCGTCGTAGAGCCCGGCCTCCTCCCGCGTCAGCTCGCCCGGCGGGGTCGCCGTCAGCCCGATCAGATGCACCTCGCCGAGGGACTCCACGACCGCGCGGACCAGGTACCCCCACAGCGAGGCCAGGTGGTGGCACTCGTCCAGCACGATCGTGCCCACCCCCCGCCGGCGAAGCGCCTCGACGCGCTCGCGCGCGCCGCTGGCGAGGAGGCGCTCCAGCCCGACGTCGCCGTGCTCGGCCCGGGCGATCTCGCGCTTGATCGTCGCGGTGATGCGGCGGACCTCGCGCTCGCGCCGGTCGGAGGCGTGGCCCGTCCAGCCGGCGGCCTCCCGCTGCACCTCCTCGACCGTCTGGCCGGTCGCCCGCGCCTGCTCCGCGGCCCACCGGGCCCAGGCGACGTCGCCGAGCACCCCGGCCGGGTCGTCCAGCCGGCAGAGCGCCTGATAGGTGAGCACCGCGATCGGCGCGTCCGGATCCGCGGCCGCGATGTCCGGGTCGTCCGCGAACTGCTCGACCGCCCGGAGCCACTGGGCCTGGACCGCGGTGTTCGGCACCAGCACCAGCGCCGGGCGGCCCAGTCGGCGGATCATCTCGACGCCGAGCAGCGTCTTGCCGGAGCCGGGGGGCGCGACGATGTGCGTGCGCCACCGGCCGGCGGCGAGGTCGCGCTCGAACGCCGCCAGCGCGAGCTCCTGGTAGCGGCGCCAGGTGCCGCGAAAGGCGAGGCGTCCGAGCGCTGGCTGGGTGGTCGTCAGGCGCGGGGGCTAATAGGTGACCGCCTCGATCTCCTCGCGCATGTGCACGTGGGGCTCACCCTCGATGCCGGCCCGCCCCATCGCCTCGCGCAGCGACGGATCGGCGAGGAATGCCTCCGCCTGCTCCCGCGACCCGAACTCGGTCGCCACCACCAGGTC
>JAWVEW010000268.1:0-11675 GCA_033856495.1 Miltoncostaeaceae bacterium
GGAGTCGCTGGACGTCGACCGCATCGCCGACGAGGCCGGGCACGCCCTCCGCAGCGCCCAGCAGGTCACGGCACCGGACGGGCCACCGGCCGACGGCGTCGCCGCCCCGGCCGCCTTCTGCGCCACCTGCTGGGGCCAGCGGCAGATCTGGGAGCCCGGCTCGCTGGGGTTCGTCCCGGTGATCTGCGACGAGTGCCGGGGCCGGGGCTACCTGACGGCGTCCCCCACGGCTTCGTAGCGCTCAGTCCGCGTCGAGCGCCAGCCCGAACTCGAACGGCCCGGGCACCGGCATCGCCCCGTCCGGGCCGCTGCGCGGGAGGTCGCTCAGGCGCACGCCGAGCCCCTGCGCGGCCGGGTCGAGCGCGGGGATCACCTCGATGCTGGTCTCGCTCCAGCCGGGGCCGCCGGCCCCCTGCACCGGTCCGGCGCTGTACCGCAGGCCCAGATCGTCCCAGATCTCGACGAGCCCCTCGCCCCGCGTCAGCGGCCCCACCTGGACGAGGTCGTCGGAGAGGCAGGCGACCGTGAGCATTGAGCGGTCCGAGTAGCGCTCGAGCGCCCACAGGCAGACCGCCGCGTCCTCGCTCAGCCGCGCCTGCCCGATCGGCACGAGGCCCAGGAAGGCCGCCAGCGACCGCGCCGGCACGCGCGCCAGGGCGGCGGGGGGCGCGTCGCTGGCGGGCTCGGGGGGAGGCGGCACGGCGGTGCGCGAGGGCAGCAGGTCCACCTCCAGGTGCCAGGGGCCGCCCGAGAGCGCCCGGCGCACGCCCCCGCCGCCGCGAGCCGGGGCCGTCCGCGCGAGGTCGCCGACGATGAGGGTCAGGCGGCGGGTGGGCGGCGGGGGGGCCGGCTCGATCCACACCGTCGCCTGCAGCGTGCCGAGGGCCGTCTGCCGTGACAGCGAGCGGACCGCGTACTCACGCCCGGACTCGTCCGAGACCGAGAGCGCTCCGGGCAGCGCCGGGTCCCAGTCGAGCAGACCCGGGGCCTCGGAGACGACCAGGAACGGCACCACCGCCCCCTCGGCGTGGTGCTCGACCGCCAGCGCGGCGACCAGCGTCTCGCCGGAGCGGGCCAGGGCGCGGCTCGGAACCACGCCTCCGAAGCTCGACTGTGAGCGCGATTTCGCGCGCGCCAGGATGGCCCCCTGGCTCATCGCGCACGTCGCTGCCGCGCCATGGCGGAACCCTAGCGGCACATCCGCCAGCGTGCCTCTCGTCACGTGCGCCGCGGCGCAGATAGCCTCACGTTCCGTGCCCCCCGCCGCGATGCCGCCGCTGGTGCTCCTGCATCCCTTCCCGCTCGACGCGACGGCCTGGGAGCCGCTGCTCGACGCGCTGGCGTGGCGGGGGCCGGTGATCGCTCCGGACTTCCCTGGCTTCGGCGGGGCCGCCCCCGAGCCCGCGCCCACGATCGAGCGCTTCGCCGAGACGGTCGCCGGCCTCATCGACCCCGGCCGGAGCGCCCTGGTCGTGGGGCTGTCGATGGGCGGCTACACGGCGCTGGCGCTGGCGCTCCGGCATCCCGATCGGGTCGGCGCCCTCGCGCTCGCCTGCACCCGAGCCGACGCGGACGACGAGGGCGCCCGCGCCGGCCGCGAGCGGGGCATCGCGACCGTCCGGGCCGAGGGACGGGACGCGTTCGTCGAGGGCATGCTCCCGCGCCTGCTGGCCCCCGACGCGGCACCCGAGGTGGTGGCGCGGACGCGGGCGATCGGCCGGCGCCAGCCGCCGGAGGCGATCGTCGCCGCCCTCGGCGCGCTGCGCGACCGCCCGGATCGAAGCGGCGACCTGGCCGCGATCGGCGCGCCGACCCTCGTCATCGCGGGCGCGCAGGACGCCGTCGTGCCGGCCGCCGCGACCCGCGCGCTGGCCGCCGGCCTGCCCCGCGGCCGTCTCGCGATCGTCGAGGGGGCCGGTCACCTCTGCCCGCTCGAGCAACCCGCTGTCGTGGCGCCGCTCCTGCGCGGCCTGGCCGCGGCCCTCCCGGGCGATTAGCGCTTCAGCGGCGGCGGCGCCAGTAGTAGGCGGCCGCCTTCGAGCGTGCGCCGCAGCGCTCCATCGAGCACCAGCGCCGGCTGCGGTTGCGGCTGGTGTCGAGGTAGAGCACGTCGCAGAGCTCGGCCGCGCACTCGCGGACGCGGCCCGGGCGATCGCGGGCCAGCTCGAGGGCGTCGAGCACCGTCGGAACCAGCAGGCAGCGGCAGGTGAGCCGATCGGGGGTGAAACGCGTGCTGAGCGTGTCCCGGTCGACGCAGAGCCGGCCCGGCGTCTGCCGGAGCCACTCGGTCGTCAGCGCGGCGACCCCGTGCACGTCGCCGATCAGCAGGGAGCGGCGCAGGCCGTCCCGCAGAACGACGGTCGCGGCGAGGTCGCCCTCGGTTACGACGACCGGCGAGGGGGAAAGCGTCGCCTCGAGCAACCAGCGCCCCAGGTCGGCCGGCTCCCTCAGTCGTTCCGTCCCCCCCGCCGCGGTATTGCAAAGATCCAGGGACGGACGTCCCGCGATCCAGAGGAACTGTCTCACCTCTGCGCGGCCATTTGACGGGTGAGAATACCGAGGCGTATCGTGTTGATCCTCACCGGCGAACTCTTAGCACATCGGTAAGACGAGGAGTCTGATCAATGCCATCCCTCCCTCCCGCGATCAAGCTCGCATACGAGGTCCACGGCGACGGGCCGCTCGTCATGGCCCTGCACGACCTCGGCCAGAGCGGAGCGACGATGGTCCACGCCCTCGAGGATCTGCTGGACCACAGCAAGGTGGTCGCGCCGGACCTGCGCGGGCATGGCGGCTCCCCGACCCCGAACGGCCCGTGGAGCGTCGACGACTTCGCCGCCGACGTCGCGCGGCTGGTCGTCTCCAACGGCGCGCCCGCGGTCGTGGTGGGCGTGGGCCTTGGCGCCGCCGCGGCCCTGGGGCTGGCGCTTGGCCACCCCGGCCTGGTGTCGGGGCTGGTGCTGAGCGGGGTCGGACCGCGGGCCGAGGACCCGGAGGGGCACGACCGCTGGATGCGGATCGCGCGCGGCCTGCGCGACCGCGGCGGACCGGAGGGCTGGGCGGTCGCCGCCGAGGCGATGGCGATCCGCCCGGACTGGCGCGGGGCGCTCGCCCAGGTGCAGGCGCCGGCCATCGTCCTGGCCGGACAGGCCGACCGGGCGGTGCCGGTGAAGCTGCAGCTGGAGCTGTCGGTCTGGCTGCCGGGCGGACGCTTCGAGAGCGTCCCCGGGGTCGGCCACAACCTCGCCACGGAGGCCTCCAAGCGCCTCGTGGCGGCAACCGAGCGGCTGCTGCTCACCGACCGTCAGCCGGTCGCGGCGTAAGCCACGCCCCGGGGTCCGGCGGGACCCCGGGGCTCGCCGGCCCCTACCCCGTGAACTCCCCACGGGCCACCTGGGCGAGCGCACGGACGATCTGGACGCACATCGCGTCGCTGATCGCCACCTGGACCTGACTGCCGTCCTCGTCGTCGAAGGCCAGCGTCCAGTGGGGAACCGGACCGTCGGGCGTCTGCTGGGGCGGCGTCACCGAGACGCCCACCACGGTCGGCGTCAGCGCCCAGATCATGCCGGGTGGGAAGCCCGCGCTCTGCGGCTCCCAGCTCTGGGCGTCCGGCACCGACTGGCGCATCGGCTCGGCCTGGTTGATGGCGTTCATCATGTTCTCGGCGTCGGTGCTCCCGACCGGAAGCGTGAGCACCAGGCTGCCGCCGCTCTCGAACGCCAGCAGCGCCACCGGGATCGCGCCCTCGTCCGGCACCTCGGCGTTGCCCTCGATCTCGACCTGAACTGGCGAGGCCTCGAATCCGGTGGCCTGGAAGGCGATCGTCTGGCGCATGTCTGAGCTCCCATGGGGCGGTGCTAGCGTCCGGGCGATGGGACGAGCGGCACCTTCGACGGCGACCCGGGCGCGGCCGCGGGCGCCCATTCTCACACACCGACCGGCGCCGGGACTGCTCCTGGCTCCCGCCGGTCGGGTGCGCCCGGAGCGGTTACTGGCGGCGCTCGCCGACCGGCCCTGGCCGGCGCTCGCGTCCTTCCGCGGCTGCACGGTGGTGGCTGCGGACCCGGTCGAGACAGTTGTCGGGGAGGCTGCCTGGGACGCGCTCGGGCGCCCCGCCGACCCGGCCGCCGCAGGCGGCGCCGCGGCGATCGCGGGCGGCTGGATCGGCCTCCTCGCCTACGACCTGGCCGGCGGCCTGGAGCGCCTGCCGGCCCCCCTGCCCGACCCGGGCGGGCCGCCCGTCGCCGCACTCGCCCGCCACGACGCGGTGGCGATCATCGATCGCGACGGCCGCTGCACGCTCGCCAGCGCCGGCGGGCGGCGGCCGCTGGCAGCGCTGGCGCGGGCGGTGGAGCGGTCGCACGGCATCCGCCTCCCGGCGGCCGGGACCCCGCCGCAGGGGACGGCCGTCGAGTCCTCGCTCGATGCCGCCGCCTACCGGGACGCGGTGGAGCGGGTGCGGGAGCTGATCCGGGCCGGCGACTGCTACCAGGTCAACCTCTGCCAGCGGCTGACGGCGGCCTGGCGGGAGTCGCCGCTGGCGCTGGCGCGCGGCCTCTGGGCGGCGGCGGGGCCGAGCTCGCACCGCGCGTTCCTCGGCCTGCCGGGGGGGGCGGTCGTCTCCGCGTCGCCGGAGCGCCTGGTGCGCCTCGACGACGGCGCGGCCGCGAGCGAGCCGATCAAGGGCACCGCGGCCGCCGGCGCGTCGGCCGCCCTCCGCGCGAGCGCCAAGGACCGCGCCGAGCACGTCATGATCGTCGACCTGGTGCGCAACGACCTCGGCCGCGTGGCCCGGCCGGGGTCGGTCCTGGTGAGCCGCCTGATGGACCCGCTGCCGACGGCCTACGTCGATCACCTGGTGAGCGAGGTGCGGGCCGAGCTGCGGGAGGGGGCCGGCCCGCGCGAGCTCCTCCGTGCGGTCTTCCCCGGCGGCTCCGTCACCGGCTGCCCCAAGGTTCGGGCGATGGAGGTCATCCGCGAGCTGGAGCCGGTCGGCCGCGGCCCCGCCTACGGAAGCGTGGTGGCGGTGGGGCGCGACGGCTCGCTGGAGGCCAGCGTGGCGATCCGCACCGCCTGGGCCGCCGGCGCAGAGGCCCGCTACTGGTGCGGCGGCGCGGTCGTCTGGGACTCGGACCCGGAGGCCGAGCGGCGCGAGGCCTGGGCCAAGGCGGCGCCGTTCCTGCAGGCGATCGGCGCCCCGGCGCCCGGGTAGCGCCGCTGCGAACGGTGTCGGTGAACGGGGAGCTGGTTCCCCCGGAGCGGGCCACCATGTCCGTCCTCGACCCCGGCGCCCGCTGGGGCGAGGGCCTGTTCGAGTCGATGCGCGCCCGCGGGGGCGCCATCTTCCGGCTGGAGCGCCACCTGGACCGGCTGGAGCATTCCGCCGCCGCGCTGGGACTCGCGCCGCTGCCGACGCGAGACGAGATCGTGGACGCCGTGCGGCGCACGGTGGCCGCCAATCCCGCCGAGAGCCAGCGCGTCCGGGTCACCGTCACGCCCCACCCCACCCTCGTCGTGGAGGCCGACGCCTACGATCCGCCGGCCGGGGCGGCCGAGTCGGGCATCGCGGTCGTGAGCGTTCGCGGCGCGTGGAGCCCCGCGCGGCGGATCGCCGAGCACAAGACGCTGTCCTACGCGACCTACCGCCTCCACCAGCGCGGCGCCGAGGCCGTCGGCGCCGCCCAGGCGCTCCTGCTCGACGACGCCGGCCGCCTCGGCGAGGCCAGCATGGCGAACGTCTTCGTGGTGGTCGGCGGCGAGCTCGTGACCGCCCCCGTCGCGGGCCTCCTGCCTGGGGTGACGCGGGAGGCGGTGATGGAGATCGCGGGCGCCGTGCGCGAGGCGCTGCTCGAGGAGTCTGAGTGGCGCGCCGCCGACGAGATGGTGCTGACCAACGCCGTCCAGGGCATCCTGCCGGTGGTGAGCTGCGACGGTCGGCCTGTGGGCGCGGGGACGCCCGGCCCCACGGCGCGGCGTCTGCAGGCCGGCTACGCGGCGATGGTGGCGGGCGTCGCACGGTAGGCTCACCGCCGTTCGAGCAACCGTGGAGGCATGCAGATGGCGACCGAGGAGCACTCGGACCAGGCGACGGGGCAGGACGCGTCGCGTCCGCCGCTGGACCCCGCCGGCCACTACAGCCCCGAGGACATCGTCGTCAGCACGGAGCTCGACCTGCCGGGGGAGGGGCTGGCCCGGCTCTCCGACGAGCCGCCGGCCCGCGAGGTCGTCTACCGGCTCGTTCGCGAGCGCGGCCCGATCACGCTCGCGGACCTGGCGCGGGAGTTCGGCGCCTTCCTCCCCGGCGGCGTGCGCCCGCCCTACACCCAGGAGGCCGCCGTCTACGTGCTGCGGCTGCTCGCGGGGGGCCGGGCCGCGCTGCCGGCGCTCGCGAGCTTCGAGTCCCTGGTCGGCGTCGTGGCGCGGCTCGGTCCCGACCCCCACTACGGCTTCGAGATCTCGCCGGCGTAGGGCGGGGCGGGGAGGCTGCTAGCTCGCCTTGGCGCTGCGGCCGGCGCGCTCGCCGCCGGCGCCCGCCGCGGGCACGCGCATCCCCAGCAGCCGCATCGCCTTCAGGGCGAGCGAGAGCTTCTCCCGATCGTCGGTGCGTGCGATGTCCAGCCCGGTGAGGGTGGCGATCCGGTCCAGCCGGTAGCGCACGGTGTGGCGGTGCGTGTAGAGGGTTCCGGCCGTCTCGGCCAGGTTGCAGTCGTTGCCGAAGTAGGTGGCCAGCGTGGCCACCAGATCGGTCTGGTACTGCTCGTCGTAGCGCAGGAGCGGACCGAGCGTCTCCTCGCAGAAGACCTGCAGCTCCCCCGGCTTCTCGGTCAGCACCTGGAAGAGGAGCTTGTAGGTGCCAGTCTCCTCGAAGGTGGTGACCTCGCCGACACGGCCGAGCCGCTCGCCGATCGAGAGCGCCAGCTGCGCCTCCCCCAGGGCGGCGCCGAGGCGCTCGGGCTCGCGCACGTGCCGTGACAGCGCCAGGCTGAGCGCCAGCCCGGGCACGCTCTGGCGGGTCGCGGCGATGAGCCGCTTGGCGAGGGTCAGCGCGCGCTCCTCGACCGCCCCGGCGGCCTCCTCCTCCTCGCCGCCGGGCGCCGCCGGCGGCAGCAGGATCAGCAGGCGGCCGGCGTTCCAGTCGATCAGCGCCCGCGGCCACTGGAGATCGATGGTCGCCCGCACCTGCTGCAGGAAGCGGCGCACCAGGCGCTGGTCGGTGATGAGCCGGCCCTCGGTGTGGGGGTCCAGGAGCTTCCCCAGCAGCGCCACAGCGCCCCGGGACAGGTCGGCGCCGAGGTGCCGCGCGCGCCGCACCAGCGACTCCCGGCTCACCGCCTCGCCGGCCGCGAGCTCCTCGATCAGGTCGCCGCGCAGGCGGGCCTCGGTCTCGACCCGCGCCTCCTCGCGCGCATGCTCCATCGCGCAGGCCTCGGCCAGCTCGCCCAGCACGTTGTGGTCGCTGGGCGCGAGCGGTGGCGAGAGCCAGGCCACCACGACGCCGATCGGCCCGGCCGCGCCGCCCACGAGCACGCGGGCCAGACCGGGCAGCCTGTCGTTGACGAAGGGGCCCAGCACGGACGCCGGCCGGTGGCTGCGCGCCCGGGCCACCGCCTCGTCCAGCTCCTGGCGCTGCTCGGGGCTGACGCCCGAGGCCCCGAGGAGGTCGAGCTGCTCGTCCAGGCAGGCGACGCCGCCGGCCACGAGCTCCCGGGCCACCAGGGCGAGCGCCGAGTAGCCGCGCCCCTCGATCAGCGGCGCGCGCAGCGCCGCCCGCGCGGCCTCGGCCGTGCCGGGCGCCGCGGCAGGCGCGACGGCGGCGGCCAGCGCCGCCAGCGCCGCCGTCCAGGACGTCCCCTCGGGGAGGACGATGACCGGGACGTCGACCTCCCACTCGGGCGCCGTCCGGCAGAGCACGGCCGCGCACCCGGCCGGCGCGGGAGCGGACGGCGGGGCGCCCGCGGTGAGCAGGAGGGCGTCGGGCTCGAGCGGCGCGCCGCCGTCGGCCATCGCGAGGCTGCGCACGGGCCGGTCGAGCGGGGCGTCGGGCGGCACCAGCCGCGCGCCGGCCAGCGCCGGAAGCGCCAGCAGATCGCCCAGGAGCGCCGGCGCCGGGGGCCGTGTGCCGGCCCCTCTGACCGGTCCGCTGCTGATCGTCACGCGGGGAGGATGGCACGCGCGGGGGCGACGTGAAAGCCGGCGCAGGGTATCGTCGTGCTTTCGCCCGAGGGCCAAACGGCCTGCAGGGTGCTTTGGCCGCGGCCACAACGACAGTCCCGGGGATCCGGACCTATCCTGGCCTCGGAGTGCGTGCCCGCATCGGTCGTCCGGCCGTCGCGTGGCGGTCCCGCGCCGCGCGCCCGGCGTCCAGTGCCTGAACCACGAAAGGACCACAGAGCATGGCGATCGCCCCAGAGAGCGTCGGAGCTTCGGCCGTCGACGTGGAGCCGACCCCGAGGGGGGTGCTGAGCTTCGCCGTCAGCCAGGGCCTGAAGTTCGTGGACCTCAAGTTCACGGACCTGCCCGGCACACTGCAGCACTTCAGCGTCCCCCTCGCCGAGTTCGGCGAGGATGCGTTCGAGGAGGGCGTCGGCTTCGACGGCTCGTCGATCCGCGGCTTCCAGCAGATCCAGGAGTCCGACATGCTCCTGATGCCGGATCCTGCGACGGCGATCATCGACCCGATCTACGAGGTCCCCACGCTGTCGATCACGTGCGGCGTGATGGACCCGGTGACCCGCGAGATGTACTCCCGCGACCCTCGCTACGTCGCGCAGAAGGCCGAGCGCTACCTGTCGTCGACCGGCATCGCCACGCAGTCGTTCTGGGGGCCGGAGGCGGAGTTCTACATCTTCGACGACGTCCGCTTCGACTCCAACGAGCGCGAGGCCTACTACCACGTCGACTCGGAGGAGGGCATCTGGAACTCCGGCCGCGACGCCGGCCGCCCGAACCTCGGCCACCGGCCGAGGTTCAAGCAGGGCTACTTCCCGGCGCCGCCGCTCGACACCTTCCAGGACCTGCGCTCGCGGATGGTGATGGCGATGGAGGCGGTGGGCATCCGCGTCGAGGCCCACCACCACGAGGTCGGCACCGCCGGCCAGGCCGAGATCGACCTGCGCTACGCGCCCATGACCCAGCAGGGCGACCAGATGCAGCTCTACAAGTACATCATCAAGAACATCGCCAGGGCCGAGGGCAAGACCGTCACCTTCATGCCCAAGCCGCTGTTCAACGACAACGGCTCCGGGATGCACGTCCACCAGTCGCTGTGGAACGGGGGCGAGCCGCTCTTCTTCGACCCCGACGGCTACGGACAGCTCTCCGGGCTCGCCATCAACTACATCGCCGGGCTGATCGCGCACGCCCCCGCGCTGCTCGCGTTCTGCGCCCCCACGACCAACTCCTACCGCCGCCTCGTGCCCGGCTTCGAGGCCCCGGTGAACCTGGTCTACTCGAAGCGCAACCGCTCGGCCGCCGTGCGCATCCCGATGTACTCCTCGAACCCGAAGGCGAAGCGGGTCGAGTTCCGCTGCCCCGACCCCTCGGCGAACATCTACCTCGCCTTCGCCGCCATGCTGATGGCGGGCCTCGACGGCGTCGAGCGCGGCCTGACGCCGCCGTCGCCGGTCGACCACGACCTCTACGACCTCGGCGAGGACGAGCTGAGCCAGCTCGGACACACGCCGGGCAGCCTCGACGAGTCGCTGCGGGCGCTCGAGGCCGACCACGACTTCCTGCTCAAGGGCGGCGTGTTCACGCCCGACCTGATCGACACCTACATCGGGTACAAGCGCGAGACCGAGGTCGACCCGGTCGCGCTGCGGCCGCACCCGTACGAGTTCTTCCTCTACTACGACGTGTAGCGCCTGAACCCTGCGGTGGAGCGGGATCAGGCCCGCTCCACCGCCTGGTCAACAGAAGGGTCGACGAACGCCCTGCCGGCTCCATTACGAGAGCCCCACCGCGGCGCCCAGGACCGCGCCGTCCGGGAGGTCGGCAGGCAGCACGTGCCAGTAGATTCGGGCACGCGTCCTCTGCGCCCCCCGGACGACGGGCGCCGGGAGGATCGCCGCCGACGGCCTCGGTAGAGCGCTGGTGGCGCTCGGCCGCGTCGGCTCCTACGTGACCATCGCCTCGCAGCAGGTCGTGGTCGCCTGAGACGCTGCACGGTGGCGACGCCGCGCGTACCGCGATGCGCGTACGGACTGGGCTCCACACCCCCGTCCGCGCTTGGGGCGCCGCGGGCGGGGGGTCAACGTTGGGTCAACGGACACCACCGCACTCGGCCGCACTCAGGACAGCCGGCATCCCGCAGAACCCGCATCCTGAGCGCGGTTGCCGGACACGGCAGTACACGCCGGCACCCCCGCACCACTTCTTCCCCTACCACGACGTCTGATCGTCGTTGAGCGCCCAGGGGACGCCGCCGCGTCCCCCTGGGGCGGCTCTCGTAGGCCCGTCGTCCGGGAGCGGCGAGCGGGCCACTAGACTGCCCGCGTGCTCGTCCTGACGGCCCGGATCTTCGGCCTGCCCGAGCCGGCCGCCCGTCTGACGATGGCGGCGCTCGTGATCGTGGGCGCCGCGATCGCGCTCGCGATCCTGCGCTGGGTGGTGCCGCGCCTGGCGGGCCGCGTGCCGGTGGAGGTCGGCGACCCGGCCCGCACCCGCCAGCGCCAGACCGCGGTCGCGCTGCTCGCCACCGCGCTGCGCTACCTGGTGCTCGTGACGGCCGGGGTGGCGCTGGTCGTCGTGCTGGCCGGCGGCGGCGGCCTGGGGGCGCTGGGCGGCAGCGCGCTGGTGGTGGCGATCGTCGGCTTCGCCTCCCAGCGGCTGCTGGGCGACGTCATCGCCGGCTTCTTCATCCTCTTCGAGAACCAGTTCGGCGTCGGGGACTTCGTCCGCCTGGAGCCGAGCGGCTACACCGGCGTGGTCCGCGAGCTGGGACTCCGGACCACCGTCATCAGCGACCTGAACGGCGACGTGCTGTACGTCTCCAACGGCACGATCAGCGGCGTGCGCCGCGTGCCCGACGGCCGGCGCCGGCTGGCGGTCGACGTGCTGACGAGCGACCCCCACGCGCTCGGCCCGGTCGTGCGCGACCTCGCGCGCGCCATGCCGCCGGACCTGCTCGCGGTCGGCCCGCGCGAGCACGAGCGGGTGACCGTGCGAGAGGGTCTCGTGCGGATGCGGCTCCAGGTGGAGATGCCGCCCTCCCTCGAGGAGCCGGTCCGGAGCTACGTGATCGCCGGGCTGCGGGCCCGCGCGGGCGAGCTGCTCGTGGGCGAGCCGCTCGTGACCAGCTTCGACCGGGACGCGCACGTCCGCTACGGGGAGAGCCTGGCGCTGCCGTGAGCGGTCCGCGGCGGCTGGCCGCCGCGCCGCCCTTCCGGCTCGGCGCGGTCGTCCTGAGCCACGGCTGGTTCCAGCCCGCGCCGTTCGCCTGGGACGGGGAGGCGGAGCGGCTGGAGCGGGTGGAGATGCTGCCCGACGGGCCGGCCCGGCTGCGCGTCGTGCCGGCCGCCGGCGCGGTAGGCGTGGAGGTGGCGGCAGATCGCGCGCTGTCCGGCGCCGAGCGAGCCGAGGTGGCCCGCCGGGTGCGCCGGATGCTCCAGCTCGACGTCGACGTGGCAGGCTTTTACGCGGCGCTCGGGCACGAGCCCGAGCTCGCCGAGGAC
>JAWVEW010000269.1:0-3082 GCA_033856495.1 Miltoncostaeaceae bacterium
CCCGGATCCCGCGTTGTACTCGGGGCGCATCCGCCTGGCGCTTGCTGCGGCGGCGGTCCTCTGCGCGCTCGCGGCGGGCCTTGCCGGCTGGGTGATGACGGGAAGCGCCCGGGCGGCGACGACCGTCTGCAAGACGAGCGGACCCGGGACCTACACGGTCACGGTCTGCCTGACCGCTCCCGCGGCCGGCGCGACCCTCAAGGGCAGCGTCCCCGTGACGGCGACGGTCACCAGCGCCGCCGGGACCGTCGCGAGCCCCGGCGTCCAGCGGGCGGTCTTCTACATCGACAACGCCTACCTGCTGACGGACTACTCCCCGCTGCCCTCGACCACCCCGGCCACCTACACCTTCACCGTCAAGACCACCCGCTGGGCCGACGGCCCTCGCACGCTCGCCGTGGAGACCCTGATGCGCGACGGCTACGTCTCACAGCGTGCCGCGATGCTGGTGAACTTCTCCAACGGCCAGAGGCAGCCGCCGGCGAACACGCGTCGGTTCACACCGCCGACCGGCACCGCGCCGGCGCCCGGGCAGCCGTTCGTGGTCGCCGCGGTGGGCGACGCCACCGGCGGCGAGCCCACCGAGAGCGCGGTGGTCGAGCAGATCGCCTCCTGGAAGCCCAACATGCTCCTGTACCTCGGCGACGTCTACCAGAAGGGCTCGCCCACCGAGTTCGACAACTGGTACGGGACGGAGGCGGACACCCGGTTCTACGGGCGGTTCCGCAGCATCACCGCACCCGCGATCGGAAACCACGAGTACGAGAACGGCACCGCGCCGGGCTACTTCGACTACTGGGACAACGTCCCGCACTACTACAGCTTCGATACGGCCGGCTGGCACTTCATCAGCCTCGACTCGAACACGCAGTACGGCCAGCTGGACCCCGGTAAGCCGCAGTACGAGTGGCTCGCGCAGGACCTGGCGGCCAACGCCGGCAAGTGCACCATCGCCTTCTACCACCACCCGCTCTACGACATCGGCGCCGAGGGCCCCACCGAGCAGGTCGCGCCGCTCTGGGCGCTGCTGGCCAACGCCGGCGTGCAGCTCGTGCTGAACGGGCACGATCACACGTACCAGCGCTGGCTGCCGATGGACGCGCAGGGCCAGGTGGTCCCCCACGGCACCACCCAGTTCGTGGTCGGCGTCGGCGGCCACGCCCTCCAGGACATCGTCACGACTGATCCGCGCGTCGGGGCGTCGGTCTCGCGTGAGTACGGGGCGCTGCAGCTGCAGCTCACCGCCGCCGGGGCGACCTTCATCTTTCACAAGGCGGACGGGACTCCGGTTGACGCGGGCTTCGTGCCCTGCGACGCGCAGCCCACTCCGCCCGGCTCGACGCCTCCTGAAGGCACGCCGGGCCCGACCCCTCCCCCTTCGGGCGGCACGCCGGCCCAGCCGACCGGTCAGCTCCCGGCCGCACCGCCGGCAAGCCCTGCTGTCGGTCCGGCCGGCACGGGCGACCCCGCCGCCGCGCCGACGAAGCGGTCGTTCGGCGCCCGGCTGCTCGCCCGCCGGCTCTCGGTCACCGCTCGCACCCGGCTCAGGGTCCGCTACGCCGCGACCGCGCCGGCTCGCGTGACGGTGGCGCTCATGCGCGGCCGCAAGCGGGTCCTCGCCGTCTCCGGGAGTGCGTGGACGGGACGCAACGCGCTGGTGCTCCGCGCGCCCGCCGCGATCGGCAGCTACCGGCTCGTCCTCACCGCTCGTGCGCTGACCGCGGGCCGCTCGGTGGACGGCGGCGTCCTGACCGTCCGTCGCGCCAAGTCCCCGACCCGGTAGCGCCCACCGCGTCCCGGCCCGCCGGGACTGACGCCCACCGCCGAGGCTGCCGGCGCTCACCCTAGGATCCAGTCAGGGCGTGAGGAACTCGGCAGGCGGTTTCGGTGGCAGACCCCATGGTGGTGAGCGACAGGCCAATCAGCGACGCCGGCGATGAGCGGGGCCGGCGGCGAACCGCCCTCGTGTCCGTCGGCGCCGCTTGCCTCCTCGTCGCGCTCAAGCTGGGAGCCGGCCTCGCCACGGGGAGCCTCGGCCTCGTGGCCGCCGGCATCGAGTCCTCGGGGGACGTGCTGGCGGCCATACTCACGGTCGGCGCGCTGCGCATGGCCGGGCGGCCGGCCGACCAGGAGCACCCCTACGGCCACCGGCGGGCGGAGAACCTGGCCGCGCTCGGTGAGGCCGCCATCCTCGCCGCCGGCGCGCTGATCATCGCGAACGAGGCGATCGGCCGGGTGAGAGGCGGAGGCGGCTCCCTGGATGCGCGCTGGTACGTGTTCGCGGTGATCGGCGCGGCGCTCTGCGTGGACGCGAGCCGGGCCGTGATTTCGCGGCGCACGGCACGACGCTACCGGTCGGCCGCCCTGCGCTCGAACGCATTCCACTTCGCCGCCGACTTCATCGGATCGCTCGCCGTGCTCGCGGGGCTCGTGCTCGTGCGCGCCGGCGTCGAGCAGGGCGACGCGGTCGCCGCGCTGATCGTCTCGGCGATCATCCTCGCCGCGTCCGGACGCCTGGTCAGCGAGAACGCGGGCGTCCTCATGGACCGGGCGCCTGCCGCCGCGGAGCAGCGCGCCCGCGAGGCAATCGAGGCGCTCGGGGGCGAGATCGAGCTTCGCCGCCTTCGCGTTCGCGAGTCGGCGGGCCGCGTCTTCGCAGACGCGGTCGTCGCCGTCCCCCCCGCCCGCGCGGTCATCGAGGGACACGAGCTCGCCGATCGGGTCGAGGCGGCGGTGGCCCAGGCGCTGCCGGGCGCCGACGTCGTGGTCCACGTGGAGCCGCGCCAGCGCGATCTCGACCTTCGCGAGGGGATCCTCGCCATCGCGCTCTCCGACCCGCTGGTGCGGGAGGTCCACAACCTCACGATCTACGAGCACGGCCCCCGCCGCAGCGCCTCGCTGCACCTGAAGCTTCCCGCAGAGCTCTCGCTGGCCGAGGCGCACGAGGTCGCGGAACGGGTCGAGCGCGCGGTCGCCGCCGAGGCCGGTGTCGAGGTCCAGACGCACCTCGAGCCGCTCGAGCGGCCGCTCGCGCTGCAGCCCGGGGCGGGCGTCCCGCACGGCGCGCTGGAGCGGGCCGTCG
>JAWVEW010000270.1:0-6860 GCA_033856495.1 Miltoncostaeaceae bacterium
CGGCGTGCCGCTGGGGCCGTCGGCCCGAGCGCCGGCTTGCCCGGGGGCGCGCGGTGCGCGAGCGCAGCCGAGCCCGTCGATCCCGATCGTGCGCTCCCTGCCGCCGGGCGCAGACTGGCCCCGGTGCTCTTCCGACCAGGCCCATTGCTACGAGCATGAGCCTACCGTCAGCGTCGTTCCTCCCTCCGGGAGCCGCCGCCGCGGATCGCTGTGGCGGCCGGTCCGAGCGGCGCTGCGCGCGTCCGCCGGTCCGGTCGTGACCGCGGCCGGCGCGGCGTCAAGCGACGCGCGGGTCGACGCAAGGCTCGGCGCGGACCACGAAGTGCGATGGCCAACCGCGCGCTCTCCACCTTCATCACGTTCCTCGTGATCCTCGACCCGCTCGGGACCGTGCCGATCTTCCTCGCGCTCTCGAAGCGACTGGACGACGCGGAGCGCCGGCGGGCGGCGGCTCAGGGGGTGTTCGTGGCCCTGGCCGTCATCGGCCTCGTCGCGCTGGTGGGCGGGGCGATCACCAGCTACCTGGGCATCTCGCTCGAGAGCCTGACGGTGGCCGGCGGGGCGCTGCTCGGGCTGGTGGCCATCGACCTGCTGCGGGGGCGCTTCGACGAGCCGGCCGTCGAGCGGAGGCACATTGCGCTCGTGCCGCTGGGCACACCGCTCCTGGCCGGGCCGGGCGCGATCGTGGCCACGATCTTGCTGATGCAGCGGCACCGGGGCTCCGGCCGGCTCGACGTCGCGGTGGGAATCCTCGGCGCCCTGCTCGTGGTCTGGGTCGTGCTGCGGCTCTCCGTCGTCATCGCCCGGCGGATCCCGTCCGCGTGGATCTACCTCCTGTCGCGGGTGATGGGCCTGCTGCTGGCCGCGGTCGCCGTGGACCTGGTGCTGAAGGGCCTGGAGGCCTGGCTGGCCGCCCGCCGCTGAGCCGGAGCTCGGGCTGCTCGAGGATCACGTGCACCCTGAGTGAGGGCCGCGGCCTCCGCGACCTGAGGCGTGCTCAGCTCACGGCCGGGGCATCGTCGGCGGCGCGCCGGCGGCGGTCGCCGCTCCTCAGCTGTCCGCGCGCGATGGCGGCGGAGACCACCTCCGACAGCGCGATCTCGTAGGCCGCCTGCCTCAGTGTGGTGCCGTCGCGGTCGGCCCGCGCGGCGGTCATGTGGAAGGCGTCCGCCATGTGCATCGCGAGGCGCTGGTTGACCTGCGCCTCCTCCCATTGCAGGTGCTGGAGGTTCTGGACCCACTCGTAGTACGAGGCGACCACGCCGCCCGCGTTCGCGACGATGTCCGGGACGACCACCACGCCGCGCTCCCCGAGGGCGGCGTCGGCCGAGGGCGTCGTCGGCCCGTTCGCCGCCTCGACCACCAGGCGGCAGCGCAGGCGGTCCGCGTTGTGGCGATGCAGCACCCCGCCGATGGCCGCGGGCACGAGGATGTCGCAATCGACCTCGAGGAGCGCGTCCTGGGGAACGCGCTCGGCGCCCTCCACGTCCTGGATCCGCCCCCCCTCCGCCAGCACCTGAGCGAGCCGCTCCGGGTCGAGTCCCTCCTCCCGGTAGATGGCGCCGTGGACGTCCGACACCCCGATGACGCGGCAGCCGAAGGCGCTGGCGACGAAACGCGCCGTCCACGAGCCGACGTTGCCGAAGCCCTGGATGACGACGCGAGCGCCCTCGGGATCGATCCCGGCCCGTCGTGCGGCGTCGTGCAGCACGAGGGCCACGCCACGCGCGGTGGCCTGCTCCCTTGCGGGGCAGCCGCCGATCTCGACGGGCTTTCCCGTGACGATGGCCGGAGTGTGGCCGTGCAGCTTCGCCCACTGGTCCACCATCCAGCCCATCGTCGCGGGCCCGGTGTTCATATCCGGGGCAGGGATGTCGCGCTCGGGTCCGAGGATGATCTCGACCTTGTCGATGTAGGTGCGGGTGATCTGCTCGAGGTCGTCGGTCGTGAGCTGCGCCACCGGGCACGCGACGCCTCCCTTCGCTCCGCCGAACGGCACGCGGACGAGCGCGGTCTTCCAGGTCATGAGGGCCGCGAGCGCGCGCGACTCCTCGAGATCGACGTCTTCGTGGAACCGCACGCCGCCCTTGAACGGGCCGCGAACGTTCTTGTGCTGGACCCGATAGCCGGTGAAGACGTGGAGACGGCCGTCCGAGAGCCGGACCGGGATCTCGACCTGCAGCTCGCGGTAGCTGTGCCAGAGGAGGGCGCACGCCTCCTCCCCGAGCCCGAGCCGTTCCGCGGCCGCCTCCGCGTAGCTGCCCGACTGGGCCGCCCACAGGTCGGGGGCGAGGTCCGGCGCCGGCGCGTCATGGGTGGCCCCCGGCGCCGCGTCCGGACCCGCACGCGGCGGCGCGGTCCCGGGCTGCGACCGTGCCCCGATTGCCACCCGCGACAGTCTAGACGGCGCGCCGATGCACCGCGCGCGTCGGCACCCGGCGGCGCGGGTCAGGCCATGCTGGTTCCGGCGAGGCGCTCGAAGACCAGGCGAACCGCCATCGAGGCCTCGCCGACCGCGGCGGCGACGCGCTTGACCGACCCGCTGCGGACGTCGCCGATGCAGAAGACGCCAGGGCGACTCGACTCGAGCGTGAGGGGCGGCGGGCCCGCGGGGTCGCGCTGGGAGAGCGGGATGTCCGAGCCGGTGAGGATGAACCCGTCCTCGTCCTCAGCCAGCTGTCCGCCGAGCCACCCGGAGTTCGGCGTGGCGCCGATGAAGACGAAGAGCCCGCGGGCCGGCACGGTCCATGGGCGCTGCGTGCGGGCATCGGTCAGCTCGATCGCGTCGAGCTGATCCGCCCCCAGCAGGCGGCTGACGTGTGTTCGGCGGGTGAGGACGATCCGCGGATCGCGCTCGATCGCCTCGATCAGGTAGCGGGACATGGAATCCTCGAGACCCGCGCTGCGCGTGATGAGGTGCACCGTCGAGCAGGCACGGGACAGGAAGAGCGCGGCCTGACCGGCCGAGTTCCCGCCCCCGACGATCGCCACGGCGTGGCCGGCGCAGGCCTGCGCCTCCACCCGGGTGGCCGCGTAGTAGACGCCGACGCCCTCGAACTCGGACAGCCGGTCCAGCGGCAGGCGGCGGTAGTGCGCGCCGGTGGCGATGATGAGGGCCCTGGCCGTGATCGGGTCCCCGTCGTCGAGCGTGACCTCGTGCAGCCCGTTGCGCAGGGCGAGTGAGGTGGCGCGGCTCGCCAGCTTGATCCGCACGCCGAACTTCTGCGCCTGCAGCGTCGCGCGGGCGGCGAGCTCTGCTCCCGAGAGCCCGGCAGGGAAGCCGAGGTAGTTCTCGATCCGCATCGAGGTGCCGGCCTGCCCGCCGAGCGCCGTGTCCTCCACGAGAACGGTCTCGAGCCCCTCGGAGGCGCCATAGACCGCGGCTCCGAGCCCACCCGGCCCACCGCCCACGACGAGCAGATCGCAGACGCCGTGGAGGCTGCCGTCGTCGAGGCCGGACAGGCCGAGCGCGTCGCGCAGCTGCGACGCGCTGGGGTTTCGCAGCAGCGGGCCGCCCGGCACCACGATGATCGGAAGGTCCGCGGTCGGGACGTCGAGCTCGCGCATCAGCGTCTCCGCCTCCGCCGATCGCTCCAGGTCGAGCCAGCGCGAGGGCAGCCGGTTGCGGGTCAGGACCTCGAGCAGCCGGCGCGTGTCGGCGTCGAACCGGGAGCCCACCAGGATCAGGCCGGCGCCCAGGCGCAGCAGGAGCCCCCGGCGCAAGAGGAAGGCGCGAAGGATGATCTCGCTGAGCTCCGGCTCCTGGGCCATCACCTGGCGCACCCGCTCCACGGGAACGCGCAGCACCCGGCCGGAGGTCCGCATGACCGTCGTGAGCGACACCCGCTTGCCGGTGAGCAGGCCCAACTCGCCCAGGAACTCCGACGGCCCGAAGCTCGCGATCAGCCGCTCGTCCGCACGGCCCCGGCCCTCGATCGTGTCCGCCCGGCCGTCGAGCAGCACCACGAGGTCGTAGGTGGGGTCGCCGGCCGCAGCCAGCACCGTCCCCTCCTCGACCGCAAGCTCGCGCCCGTAGCGGCGCAGCCGCTCGATCTGGTCCGGCTCGAGCCGGGGCGAGCTCCCGGGATCGGCCTCGGGCGCGCCGCCCGTCACCCGGCTCGCCAGCACGGCAGGCGTTTGCGGCGGGGAACGGTGCCCTCCTTCGCCGGGGGATCGACCGCGCCCATGGTAGATCGGAGGTCGAGGCGGGGCCGGGATCCGCCCGGTCCGAGTCCTCGCCAGACGGACAGGTGCCCGCCGAGCCCGCTCGTGGTTCCGTTGTGGTCCCCGCCCAGCTGGTGCGCACATGACGAACGGGGGGCTCCCGAGGCCGGGCAGCGGTTGGAGGGACGCGCGTCGCGCCCCCCGTCCGCACCGGCGTCAGCTCGGCCGGCGTCGCGCCGACCCGCGTCCAGGCGGCGCCGCGAACGCCACCGCGTCACGCCCGTGCCCCCCTCCGCCGCGCCAGCGCAGCCCGCCGTCGGCGCTGCGGCGGATGCCCGCCTTCACCCCACGGCTACTGTCCGGCACGTCCGCCGGGGCGCGCGGCCGGCCGACGCGAGGCGCAGCCGGCAGCCAGCGCCGGGAAGGCGAGGCCGGCGGAGCGGGTCCCGACGGCTCGGATCACCGCTCCACGTATCGACCGATCGTGTCGATTCACCCGTCGGGTCGACTCGGCCAAACGCCGGGCGCCTGACTATGCCGCGCTGGCCATCGGGTCCGGGTGACCGGCGAGGTCACGATTCTCCGGGACGAACTTGCTCGCCACGATCGTCGCGCCCTGGGGGTCGGCGATCACGGTCATCCGGACCCACGGGGCATCGAACGGCGGCACGATGACGGTCCCACCGAGCTCGGCCGCCCTCGCCGCGGTGGCGTCGGCGTCGTCGACCGCGAAGGTCACGCCCCAGTGCGCCGGGACGTCCGGCTGGGTGTCGGGGATCGGGTTGATGCTCGCGACGACGTCCTCGAAACCCGCCGGAGCGCCGACCTCGGCCATGTGCTTGCGCAGGTCGGGGTTGCCCTGCTCCAGGTGGTCGCCGTAGCCGGGCAGCGTCCACATCTCGAAGCCGCCCTCCAGCGCCAGGGTCCGCCAGCCGAACACCGCGCCGTAGAAGGACTTCGCGCCCGCCACGTCGCGGGTGTTGAGGTCGTTGAAGTTCAGGGAGCCCGGCTCGTTGACGATCCGCGCGCCCCGGTGCTGCTTCGCCTGCCAGACACAGAAGGCCGCGCCCTCGGGATCCGCGAACACCGCCATGCGCCCGGCGTCCATGACATCGAACGGGTCCATCAGCACCGCGCCGCCCGCGTCGAGGACCCTGGACGCGGTCTCGTCGGCGCTCTCGACCCACACGTAGGTGTTCCACATCGCCACCGGCGGCGCGCCCGTGGGGATCGACCCGACGGCGGCGACGTCGCCGCCCCGAAGCCGCGCGATGAAGTACTCGCCCTCCGACCCCGGCGGCATCACGTCCTCGAACTCCCAGCCGAAGAGCCGGCCGTAGAACACGACCGCGGCCTGGGGATCGGGTTGGCTGGTGTCGACCCAACACGGGACGCCGGGGATGTACCGGTCTCGCTCGCGCATTGCTGCTCCGTTCCTCGTTGACCGCCCGCAGCAACCCTACGAACCATTTAGGTCATATCCTGGCCTCAATATTCGAGAGGCTGGACCGACATGGCGGCGACCTCTGGGCGGCTCCTGCAGCTTCTGGCCCTGCTCCAGGCGCGTCGCGACTGGCCCGGCACGGAGCTGACGGACCGGCTGGGCGTGTCTGGCCGGACGATCCGCCGCGACGTCGCGAGGCTGCGCGAGCTCGGATACCCCGTGGACTCGCTGACCGGCCCGGCCGGCGGCTACCGGCTTCGCGCCGGGACCGCGATGCCGCCGCTCCTGCTCGACGAGGATGAGGCGATCGCGATCGCCGTCGGCCTCGGCACCGCCGCGCGCGCCTCCGTGACCGGCATCGAGGAGACTGCCGTGCGCGCGCTGGTCAAGCTCGAGCAGGTCCTGCCGAGCCATCTGCGCCGGCGTGTCCGCGCACTCGGCGCGGCGACGATCAGCCCCCCGGTCGGCGGCCCAACGGTCGACCCCCAGCACCTGACCGTGATCGCGGCAGCCTGCCGCGACTCCGAGCGCCTTCGCTTCGCGTACCGGAGCCGGGACGGCACCGACAGCCGCCGCGAGGTGGAGCCGCACGCCCTCGTGAACCTCGGGCGGCGGTGGTATCTCGTCGCATGGGACCGCCGGCGCGAGGACTGGCGCTCCTTCCGCGTCGACCGCCTGGCGAGGCCGGCGGCGACCGGTGCGCGTTTCACGGCGCGCAAGCTCCCCGCCAGGGACGCCGCCGCGTTCGTGCAGGAGAGCATCATGGGCGCCCCGAGCCGCTTCGAGGCCCGCGTGACGCTGCGCGCCGCCGCGGACGAGATCGCGCGCCGTGCCCCCGCTCACTGGGGCACGATCACGCCGATCGACGCGGACACCTGCGAGTACCGCACCGGCGACGACGACCTGGGGTGGCTGGCGCTGCGCGTCGCGATGCTCGGCGTCGATTTCGAGGTGCTCGAGCCGCCCGAGCTGGTCGAGCACCTGCGGGCGCTTGCCGAACGGCTCCAGCGCGCGACGCCATCGGGCACGAGAAAGCCGCCGGACACGGGGGCTTCGTGAAGTGCGGGCGACGGGCTCGAACCCGCGCGGGCCCATCTGACGGATGGCCAGCTGGGTGATGCGGACGAACCCGGCCGGGCGGCCGGTTGCTCCATCACGGCGCGGAGGGGCGCCCACCGGCCCGCCTGTCCCATCCGTGGAAGCGCGAGCAGTCGCCCGCGTCCCAGGCCTCGCGAAGCCCCGGCGTGCTCAG
>JAWVEW010000271.1:0-3989 GCA_033856495.1 Miltoncostaeaceae bacterium
GGCCGCCGAGACGGGCTGGGCGGGGAGCCACCCGGGCGCGGCCGCCGCCGCGCCGGCGCTCCCCAACAGCGCCGCCGCCGCGAGGAGCCCGCAGACCATCATCCTCGGAGAGGTCGGCCACCGCGACACGGGGGCATCATCGCGGGCGCGGCCGCCCGGTCAACCCGTCCGGTCGCGGCGGAGCCCGGCCGCCCCGCCGGAGCGCCGGTAGGCTGCTGCCCCATGCCCCGGCCCGACGCCCCCGTCACGCCTCCGGCCGGCGCCGACCTGGTGGCGGCGATCCGATCGCGGCGCAGCGTCGGGCGCGTCCTGCGCGACCAGGTGCCGCGGACGCTGGTCGAGCAGGTGCTCGCGGACGCGATGCGCGCCCCGAACCACCACCTGACCGAGCCCTGGCGCTTCGTGGTGCTCTCCGGCGACGCGCGGCGCGCCCTCGGCGAGGTCCACGCGCGGGCGGTGGCCCGCGCCCGCCCGGACCACCCCCCGGCGGGTCTCGAGAAGGAGGCGGCGCGCCTGGAGCGGGCGCCGGTGGTGATCGCATGCATCGTCCGCCCGACCGCCGACCCGGCGGTCGACCCGACCGTCGCCCGCGAGGACCGCGACGCGGTGGCCGCGGCGGTCCAGACGCTCCTGCTCTCCGCGCACGCCCGAGGGCTCGGCGCCATGTGGCGCACCGGCGCGATGGTGGACGAGGACGAGGTGCGCGCCGACCTGGGGCTGGGCCCGCACGACGCGGTGGTGGCGTTCGTCTACCTCGGGTGGCCGGCGGAGGAGCCGGGGCCCCCGACGCCTCGGCAGCGGGCCGCCGAGGCGATCGAGTGGCGCGGCTGAGCGCCGGCGGCGGCCCGGAGCTCAGGTCACCCTCAGGACCAGTCTCATCCGCGGGTGGACGGTGCAGGTGATGCGGTAGACGCCCTTCCTGGTGATGGTGACCGCGAACGCGCCCGTCCTCTGGATCCGGGAGGCGAAGGGTGCCGGCCCGGCCCCCCGGACGTCGTGCGGGGCCCGCCCCCGCCAGATGAAGAGCACTCGCGTGCCGTGCACGGCGGTGGCGGCGGCCGGTGCGAACCGGAAGTCCGCGACGGCGATCGTCCTGGTCGGGCTCGCCGTGGCGAGGCCACCAGGCCCCACCGCGGCGAGGACCACCGTTGCGCCCACGGCCAGCGCGCTCCTACTGGACGAGAACACGGCCGTGCATGTTGGGATGGACCTGACAGAGGTAGGCGAACGTGCCGGGCTTCGAGAAGGTGAGCGAGTAGTCGCCGCCGGCGCCGATCGTGGGCGAGGCGAGCGGACCGGGGCCGACGGAGGTCACCGTGTGCGGGACCGGATCGCTGTTGTGCCACCTGACGGCGCCGCCGACCTTCACCGTCACCTCCGCCGGAACGAAGGCGATGCCCGTCATGTCCACCGTCGCGGTCGGCGCCGCCGCGGGCATCGGGTGCATCATCGGGCCCGGCGTGGGCGGAGCCTGAACCGGGGCGCCCTGCGCGGCGGGGGCTGCGGACGCGGGTGCCGGGACGACTGCGGCGGGCGCCGGCACGCTCACGGTGGCCGACCCGGGGGCGCACGTCCTCGTGAGGAGCCGTGACACGGCGCCGCCCAGGTCGCCGTCGAGGAGGTCGTGCAGCAGCGGAACGAGGCCCGCGAGCATGTGGTCGAGCAGCGCGGTGTGGATGAGCACGTATCGATCGGCGTCGAGGAGGTCGTGCACCTGCTGCAGCGGGCTCTCCTGGAGGTGCGCCGCCGAGAGGTGAGTGAAGAACGGAGCGACGAAGCCGGAAAGGGCGCTGTCCTCGCAGGCCGGCCCAGGCACCTGCGGGGCGGGCAGGGGGACCGGCGGCGGCGCGGGCGGAGCCGGCGGCGGGACCGCCGTGGCCAGCTTCGGCCCGAGCTTCGGCGTCCGGCGGGAGGGGTTCCTCATGCAGTGATTGCCCATCCTGTGGAACCCCGGCTTGCAGGCGACGGACGCCGGGGACCGGGTCGTCTTGGCGGCGCCCACGGCGGCGGAGGCGCCGAGCGCCGCCAGACCGACGACGAGCGCGAGCGCCGCGGCGCGGGACAGCGGATGCGAGCCGCGCCCGCTCACGAGGACGCGCAGGTCCGGCTGAGGAGCCGGGTCACGGCGCCGTTGAGGTCCCCGTTCAGGACGCTCTGCACCACCGGCCCGAGGCCGGCCAGCATGCTGTCCAGCATCGCGGTGTGGATCAGGACGTACTGATCGGTGTTGAGCAGGTCGTGCACCTGCTGGAACGGGCTCTCCTCGAGGTGCGCCGCGGACAGGTGGGTCAGGAACGGCGAGAGCAGGCCGAACAGCCCGCTCTCCTGACAGGCGGGCGGGGCAGGCGCGATCGCCGCGGGCGCCGGGGCCAGCGGAGCCGGCGCGGGCGCCGGGATCGCGGCGATGACCGGCTTGGGCTTGGGCTTGGGCTTGTTCCTCACGCAGCGGGGGCCGACCTTGTGGGTTCCCTTCTTGCATGCAACTGCCGTGGCCGGGCGGGGGGCCTTTGGCGCGCCCACCGCGGCGGCGGAGCCGGTGAGCGACACCAGGCCGGCGATGACCCCGGCGACCGCGAGGCGCGATGCGCGTGCGGCGGGTGACGTGCGATGCATCGGATGACACTCCTTCGTTACGTGTCCAGGTGGCCGCACGCTACTCACACGACCCGCCGGGAGTGTATGTCGGCACCGACGTATGAAAGCGGACGCTTCTCTGGACTCATCATCCAACGAGCAACGGCCACGCCGTCCAGTTACACGACGAGGGGAGCCGCATGGGCTCCCCTCGCAAACCTGCGCGTCGCGGCGCCGCAACCGGCGCGCGTATATGTCGGAGCTGTCAGACCCCTGCGAGCCTCCGCGCGGACGGACGCAGGTACACGAGCCAGGTCACGACGAAGCAGAGGGCGTAGAAGGCGATGAACGCGATGTAGGCGGCGTTTCCGGAGCCCGCGGTCAGGAAGGACTGCCGGAAGGCCAGGTTCACGAGCACCCCGCCGAACGCCCCCACCGCGCCCGCGATGCCGATGAGCGCCGCGGAGAGCCGGCGGGCATCGTGCTCGGCCTTTCCGGGGTCGGCGCCGTCGGCGACCGCCTGACGCGACCTGGCGGCGAAGATCGCGGGAATCATCTTGTAGGTGGACCCGTTGCCGAAGCCGCTGCAGGCGAACAGGGCGACGAAGCCGACGATGAAGAGCGGCAGCGACCGCTCGATCGAGGCGGTCAGCACGATCCCCGCGCTCACGGCCATCGCGACGAAGTTCCAGAACGTCACCCGCGCCCCGCCCACGCGGTCGCTGATCCTGCCCCCCACCGGACGTATCAACGACCCGACGAGCGGCCCCAGGAACGTCAGGTACGCGGCGTTGATGGGGGTTGCGAACTGGCTCTTGAACTGGATCTGCAGCACCTGCCCGAACGCGAAGCTGAAGCCGATGAACGACCCGAAGGTGCCGATGTAGAGCAGCGACATGATCCAGGTGTGCGGCTCGCGCAGCGCCTCGCGCATCGCCCGCTTCTCGTTCCTCGTCTGGCTGAGGTTGTCCATGAAGAAGGCCGCGCAGGCGGCGGCGATCACGATCAGCGGGACGTAGATCCCGATGATGAGGCGGGGGTCGTCCTTGCCGGCGGTCGCGAGCACGAGCAGCCCGACGAGCTGGACCGCCGGCACGCCGAGGTTGCCGCCGCCGGCGTTGAGTCCCAGCGCCCAGCCCTTGAGCCGCTGCGGGTAGAAGGCGTTGATGTTCGCCATCGAGGAGGCGAAGTTGCCGCCGCCCACGCCGGCGAAGAGCGAGATGGCGAGCAGCGTGTCGAAGGAGACGCCCGGCTTCAGCACGATCGCCGTCAGCGCGCAGGGCACCAGCAGCAGCAGCGCGCTCACGATCGTCCAGTTGCGGCCGCCGAACCTGGCCACCGCGAGCGTGTAGGGAAGCCGCGCGAGCGCGCCGACCGCCGTCGGCGCCGCGGTCAGCAGGAACTTCTGGTACGGG
>JAWVEW010000272.1:0-5505 GCA_033856495.1 Miltoncostaeaceae bacterium
AGGGCGGGGGCGTCTACGCGGTGCGCATGATCACGAAGGTGTCGCCTGCTACCGCCATCGTCGCGCTGTCGGCCGACGAGTCGCCCGCAGGCGTTCTCGAGATCCTCCAGGCCGGCGCGATGAGCTATCGCCGCAAGGGCTGCTCCAAGGAGATCCTGATCGACACGCTGCACCGCTCCATGAGCGCGCACTCCCCCACCCTCAGCACACCCGCGCGCCAGACTGGGTGACGCGCGCCCGCGCGCTGCGCATCGCCCTCGTTCTCGCCGCGCTGCTGGTCGCGGCGCCGTCCTGGGCAGCGGCCGCGCCGGTCGGACGCTTCGCCGGCGACCCGGTCCTCGTCGACGGGCTGATGCTGCCGGCCCGCGTGGTCGGCGACGGCCTGGCGCTGGCGACCGGCGGCGGCTTCGAGCCGCGCTTCTGGGCCGGCGTGAACCTGGGCGCCACCGTGCCCGGCACACAGCCCGGCGAGGTCGCCGCGACGCGCGAGGACTACGACCGCTGGCTCGCCGGCATGGGCGCGCTGGGGGTCCGGGTGGTGCGCGTCTACACCATCCTGCGGCCCTCCTTCTATGACGCGCTCGCCGCCTACAACGGCGCCCACCCGGGCGCGCCGGTGCGGCTGCTGCAGGGCGTCTGGATCCCCGAGGAGCGGTTCACCGCGACCGGGAACGCCTATGACGGCGAGGTGACCCGGGTCTTCCGGGCGGAGATCGGCGGTGCCGTCGCGGTCGTCCACGGGAACGCCGACATCCCGCTGCTGCCCGGCCACGCCGGCGGCCGCTACCGAAGCGACGTCTCGCGCTGGCTCCTCGCCTGGTCCATCGGCGTCGAGTGGGACCCGGCCGCCACGCAGTCCACGGACCGCCTGAACGCCGGCGCCCCGCCGTACGAGGGCCGCTACATCCGCTCGCTGGCGGGTTCGACGCCGATGGAGAGCTGGATCGCCAGCATGCTCGACCATCTCGCCGGCCTCGAGGCGGCCCGCGGCTGGAGCCGGCCCCTGACCTTCACCAACTGGCTCACCCTCGACCCGCTGCGCCATCCCGAGGAGCCGTTCCCCCAGGAGGACCTGGTCTCGGTGGACGCGATGCACCTGGCGGCCACGCCGGACTGGCCGGGCGGCTTCTTCGCGAGCTATCACGCCTACCCCTACTACCCCGACTTCCTCCGGCTCGAGCCCGCCTACCAGGCCTACCAGCGCCCGCGTGACGGGCTCGCCGATCCCTACGCCGGGTACCTGCACGCCCTGCGGGCGCACCACCAGGGCCAGGCGGTCATGATCACCGAGTTCGGAGTCCCCTCCAGTCTCGGCCTGGCCCACCGCGGGCCGCTGGGGCGCGACCAGGGCGCCCACTCCGAGCGCGAGGCAGCGGCCATCGACGCCGATCTCCTGCGCGACATCCGGGACGAGGGCTTCGCCGGGGGCGTGCTCTTCGAGTGGATCGACGAGTGGTTCAAGCACACCTGGAACACGACCGACCAGGAGATCCCCAGCGACCGCCGCCAGCTGTGGCGGAATCCCCTGACGAACGAGGAGCACTTCGGGGTCGTCGCGGCGGAGCCGGGCCCGGCGCCGCCGGCGGTGATCGACGGCCGCGACGACGAGTGGCAGCGCAACGGCTCGCGCGTCATCGCGCGCTCGCGCGGGGCGCTGAGGGAGGTGCGCGCCGCCCATGACGAGGAGTACCTCTACCTGCTGCTGCGGCTCGCGCGGCCCGTCGGCTGGGCCGCCGGCACCCTCACGATCGGCCTCGACGTCCGGCCGGGCGGGAACCGCGGCCTGCCGGGCCGCCCGGGCGTCGCTCCCCGCTCCGACGTGGCGGTCACGGTCGGCCCGGGGCGGCGGGCGCGTCTCGTGCTGGCGGCCTCGACTGACCCGCTGCTCTTCCAGTACGGCCTCGCCAACCCGTTCCTGCCGGTCCGCCCCGCCGATCTGCGGCCGGGCAGCGGGGTCTGGGTGCCGCTGCGCCAGATCCTCAACCGCCCCTACGTGGTTCCCTCCACGGGCGAGCAGCGCCCGGTCGAGATCGCCGACCTCTCCTCCCTGCGCTGGGGGACGACGGACCCGCGCAGCCGCGCGTTCGACGACCGCAACCTCCTGATGGGCCGGGGGTCGGTGCTGGAGTTGCGGCTGCCGTGGTCCATGCTGGGCTTCTCCGATCCGTCGAGCCACCTCGTCGCCGTGCCGCGCACCGATGGAACGATCGTGGCCCGGCGCGTCGGTCGGCTGGGAATCGCGATCGCCGGGCCCGCGGCCGCCCTCACCACGACGTCCGGCTACGGCTGGGCCGGCTGGCAGTCGGTCCGCTGGCACGAGCGGCGAAAGGCCGGCTGGAGCGTCCTGGCCTCGGCGTTCGCGTCGGCCGCCCTCGCCCCCTGAGCGCAGGGGGCTGTCGTGGCTCCCGCCTAAACATCCTCGTCGAGACGGTCGCCGTCTCGGCGACGCGTTGAACGGTATTGGACGGGCCGTTCGTCGTCCGCTCTCATGGGTGGACGTTGCATGCTCCCAGGCCGATATCTCACGTTCCTGAAACCGTCGTGACGTGAGCACCTGTCGCGGTCCCGAGCGATGACGCACGTGCGCGGATCGGCTCGAGGATCGTGACGGCGCCGCGGCGTCCCGCCGGCATGGTCCGCGCCGTATTGGCCGGCATGCCGGACCCGATATGCCTCGCCGATCTGGACGGCACGATCCTGGTGCTGAACCCGGCCGCCGAGCGGATCCTGGACGCGGCCGGTGTGCACGAGGCGGCCTCGGTCTACGGGCTGGTCGAGGTTCTCGCCAAGCGGCTCACCGACCTGGATGCGCTCGCGGGCGCGCTGCTGAGTGTCCACGCGGACCCACTGTGCGTGCTGCGCGGCGACCTGCAGCTGAGGGGCTCCGGACGCGTCGTCAGCTACTACTCGGCGCCCCTGCAATTGCCCGCGGACCAGGGCCTCGCCTTCGGGCGGCTGTTCGTGCTTCGCGACGTGACGGCCGAGCGGCAGATGGCGTGCGCCATCGACCAGTTCGTCGAGAGCGCCTCGCACGCGCTGCGGACGCCGCTGACGACGATCATCGGCTACCTCGAGGGGCTTCTCTGCGACGCCTTCGGTGAGCTCGCGCCCGATCAGCGGCGCGCCCTGGAGATCGTCGAGCGCAACACGACGCGCCTCCTGGAGGTGGCGGCGCTGCTCCTCACCCTCGCCCAAGCCGACGCCGGCCGACCGGCGTCGCAGCAGGCTGGTCTCGCGCCGCTGCCGGCCGCGCTGGAGGAGCCCGGGCTCGCGCTGCCGCCGCCGCCCCACGCGGCCTGACCGTGGCGCTTCCACAGTCGTGCGCGCTCGCATTGCTCCGTCGGCGCCGGGCTCGCCGCGTCGCCCCGGGCGCGCGCGGAGCGGGCGGCCTCGATGCGCGCCGAGCTGGCCCGCAGACCGCCCGGTGGCTCGGTGGCGGCGATCGTGACGCTGGCGCGGCAGGTCGATGCCGCCGCCTACACCGGACGGCCGGCCGCGCTGATCGCGGCCGGGCGACGGCTGGCCGAGGCCACTCAGGCGAGGCGTCTGGCGCGCGGGCCCCGGCGATCTGCTGCTCGGCGCCGCCGTCGTCAGGACGGTCGATGTCCGCGCGGCGAGAGCGGCAGGCAGCAGGGAATGACCCGCCGCGCGCTGCTGATGACCCTCGCCGCGCTGGCCCTCGCCGCCGGGCTGGCGGGCGGCCTGCCGCGGGCCTGCATCTCCTGATGGCCGGCCGCTCGCGCGCCCCTCCCCGCGCCACTGCCCGCTGATCGCACTGCCATGACATGCCGCCCTGGCCCGGGTGATCTGCTCCGATCTCAGCCTGCGCCAGGGCGGCTCCTGCCGCCTTCTCCGGTGTCGCGCTCCAGCATGAGCTCCGTCACCTCAGCTCCAGGCTCAGTGGTCTGGCTCGCAAGTTCGCGAACGTATCTGGTGTTCGACACGCTCGCTCCTCCGCGGAAAGCAGGCGCGCGTTCACCACCGGCGCGGACGACTGCGTCTCGTCCTGAGCGGGCGCTGAAGGTGCGAGCTCGGCCCGGCTTCTCCTCCGATGTCGTGGCAGTCGTCATGCCCGCGGCTCCTATCCCACCGATCCATGAGCGAGCCAGGGTCAGACTGGGCGCGCCGAGAGTGTCGCTACCACGCGATTGCGGACGCGCGGGCTGCCCCACATGTGTTCGGGCGGCCTCCGCTCGTCTCGCAGGAGGCGGGTGGTCAGGCTGGAGTTCTGTGGCCCCCTGGCGCTACTTGGGCGCCCGCCACATGGGCCACATGGTCGGTCCGCCGGGGAGTTGGATCTCTCCGGTGACCTCGAAGCCATGGCGAAGATATAGGCGCCGGTTGCCCTCGCTGGTCGCCTCGAGATACGCCGGCAGCTGGTCGCGGTCGCAGATCTCGAGCGCCGGTCGCATCAGGATCGATCCGATTCCCCGTGACTGCCACTCGGGTCTCGTGCCGAGCAAGAAGAGGTAATGGTGGGGCTCTTGCGGGTGGTTCTCGTCCATCAACCCGAGCAGCTCGAACAGTCTTTGCGCGTACTCTCCGGATGCCTCTCCGAGAGCGACCGCCATCTGCTCGTCGTCGTCGGCGCCCGGTGGGACCCATACCGCCCCGGAGATGACAGTGCCGGTCGTGTAGATCTCATCGTGGGCCAGGATCGCCTCGGTGATGATTCCGAAGAACGTGGGACTGATCTCGCGCCGGCGCGCGGCATCGGGATAACACCACGAGAGCACCGGGTCATCGAAGAAGGCGGCGGCCAGCGTGTCGGAGAGGTCCGGCAGGTCCGCCTTGGTTGCCTTGCGCGCTCGAACCGCACCCAGGCCCTCGATCTCGGTCGCCCGCGTGCCCTGCGTCGTCGCCACCATATCGCTCACGACCCGCCTCGCGTGGTTGTGTGGAAGTCCAGCACTTGCTGTGGGAGCGGGAAGCCGTCCTCGAGGGCGATTCCGTGAATGTCACGGACGTGCTCTCGGAACCAGCGGTCGAAGCGGTCGCCGGAGTTGGCCATTCCCGCGAGCGCGGCTTCCAGGTCGGGGCTCTCGAGGTAGACGACCGACACGTCGCCGCCGGGCGTCTGCTGGATCCACACCGCTTCGTGTGTGATGCCGAGACGCTCGCGTGAGGAGGTGTATTCGCTGCTGCGCTCGCCGTTTGAGAACGACTCGAGTGCGGCGCGGGCGGTGTTGGTCTTGTCTGGAAGGAGGGGAATGGCGAATGCGAGGGCTGGCATCTCGGTGTTCCTTTCAGTTGTGGGCGCTCATCGTGGGGCGGTGCTGCGGTGCGCTCGACGTCGTGAGCAGCGATTCGAGGGCGTCGGCGGCCGCTGATGCGCCGCCGGCGCGGGCGAAGCCGGCGGCGATTTGCTGCGCGCCGGCGCGCATGGTCATGGCCTCATGGATTGCCGCCCGCAGCGCTGCCGGGGTAAGCGCGTCGGGGAGGATTTGGGTGCCGGCGCCGGTGGCGGCCACCCTCGCCGCGACTTCTGTCTGGTCGCGTCCGAAC
>JAWVEW010000273.1:0-6770 GCA_033856495.1 Miltoncostaeaceae bacterium
CAGCTTTCTCGCCTGCGCAGGTCGGCTGCACCCCCAAACGATCGAGCGCGGGAGGGTTCGCGATCGGGCGGAATGCAGGTCGTGTCTCGTGCACGGCCGGCGGGGGCTCGCATTGCTTCCGCGAGCGGGCTCTCCTGTCAGGGCAGGATCTCGTGCCCGCCAATTGCGACCCAGACGACGTGCGGCACGCCTGGGTGCACCTCAGATCCGTAGCGGAAGATCGCGCGGCCGTCGGGCGCCCAGGTCATCTGCATGGTCTGGCCGAACGAGGCCCCACTAGGTGCAGTACGCACCTAGTGGACGGTCGGCGGCCAGACCCGGGACAGTGCGCCCAGGGCGCGGGACGACCGCCACGTGGGCACGCCCCGCGTGCCCTGGCACCCTCGATCGCGTCCTGCACGCGACCAAGGGATCCCACCATGACGCTCCTCCTCGGCGTGTTGTTCTGCTTCACCCCCGGCATCGCCCTCGCCGTTGGAACGATCGGCGGCTGGCGCTGGCTGATTCGCACCGCCGAGGCCTGATCCCGGCGCGCGCGAGCGCGTGACGCGAGGCGCCGCCCCTCAGGGGGCCGGCGCCACCGGCGCGTCCCGGGCGGCGGCGAGCAGGGCGCGGACCTCGTCGTCGTCCGTCTGGGAGAAGTCGTCGTACCACACCCCGACCGCCCGAAAGGGCTCGGGGGTGACGAGGCAGAGGACGTCGTCCGCCTCCTCGCGCAGCTGCTCGCACGTGGAGGGAGCCGCCACCGGCACGGCGACCACGATGCGCGCGGGGCACAGCCGACGCAGCGCCCGCACGGCTGCGCGCATGGTGGATCCCGTGGCGAGCCCGTCGTCGACCAGGATCACGACCTTGCCCGCGAAGTCCCGCGGCGGGAGGTCCCCACGGTAGGCGCGCTCGCGCCGCACCAGCTCCACCGCCTCGCGGGCGGCGGCCCGGTCGAGCACCTCCTCGGGCACCCGCAGGGGCACGACCACCTCGTCGTTGACGACGCGCACGCCGCCGCTGGCGATGGCCCCCATCGCAAGCTCCTCGTGGCCGGGCAGGCCGAGCTTGCGCACGAGGAACACGTCGAGCGGCGCGCCCAGGACGCGCGCCACCTCGTAGGCCACGGGTACGCCGCCCCGCGGCAGCCCCAGCACCACGACGTCGTCCCGGCCGCGGTAGTGGGCCAGCGCATCGCCCAGCCGCCGCCCGGCGTCGGCCCGGTCGGCGAAGCGCACTCGCGATCGTCGCTGTTCCATGAGGGCCTCCTCGCGGCGAGCGTAGCGCGTTCGTCCCGCGCTCCCCAACGCCCGGATCATTCCCGGACGGCGGCGGCCGATGCGCCCGGCGGCCGGCGCTCCGGCAGGATGGGTGGACTGCGTCCCTACATCGGAGCCCGGGATGAGGCTGCGGCAGATCGAGGACGTGCTCTGGGAGATCGACCCCAGCGAGCGGGAGGGAATGCGCGTCCCGGCCCGTCTCTACGCCGACGCCGCCATGGTCGACGCGATCCGGGAGGACGGCTCGCTGGAGCAGCTGGCCAACGTCGCCACGCTCCCGGGCATCGTCGGCTTCGCGCTCGCCATGCCGGACATCCACCAGGGCTACGGCTTCCCGGTCGGGGCCGTGGCCGCAACCGGGCTGTCCGACGGCGTGGTCTCGCCCGGCGGCGTCGGCTACGACATCAACTGCGGCGTCCGTCTGCTGGCGATGGACCTCGACGCGACCGAGCTGGCGCCGGCGCGCGGGCGCCTGATGGACCAGCTCGCCCGCGACGTCCCCTCGGGCGCCGGGCGGGGCGGCCGGCTGAGCCTCACGGACGGACAGCTCCACGCCGTGCTGGCCGAGGGCTCGGCTGCGGTCGTGCGCGGCCTGGGGCTCGGGACCGAGGACGACCTGCAGCACACCGAGTCCGGCGGGCGGCTGCCCGGCGCCGACCCGGCCGAGGTCTCGGCCCGCGCCATCGAGCGGGGCCGGGACCAGCTGGGGACGATCGGGTCGGGGAACCATTTCGTCGAGCTCCAGCGTGTCGAGCGGGTGCTCGACGCCCAGGCCGCCGGCGCCTACGGCCTCCGTGAGGGTCAGGTCACCGTGCTCATCCACACGGGCTCGCGGGGCCTCGGCCACCAGGTCTGCACGGATTACGTGCGCCTGATGGAGCCGCGGCTGGCGGGATGGGGCATCCGCCTGCCCGACCGTCAGCTGGCCTGCGCCCCCTGCTCGTCGCCCGAGGGCCGCGCCTACCTCGCGGCGATGGCCTGCGCCGCGAACTTCGCCTGGGCCAATCGCCAGGTGATCGCCGCCCGGGTGCGGGGGGCCGTGCGGGTGGTGCTGGGCGGCGCCCGCGCCGACGCGGTGCGCCAGGTCTACGACGTGGCCCACAATGTCGCCAAGCTCGAGGAGTGGGCGGGCCTGACGCTCTGCGTCCACCGCAAGGGCGCCACGCGCGCCTTCGGGCCGGCGCACGCCGACGCGCTGCCGGCCGGCCACGCGGGCGTGGGCCAGCCGGTCTTGATTCCGGGCTCGATGGGCACCGCCTCGTGGGTGCTGGCCGGACAGGACGGCTCGGACGAGCGCTCCTTCGGCAGCGCCTGCCACGGCGCCGGCCGCCGCATGTCGCGCACACGGGCGCGCGGCCAGGTGACCGGCGCGGACCTGCGCCGCCAGCTCGAGTCGCAGGGGGTGGCGGTTCGGGCCGCCTCGGACAGGGGCCTGGCCGAGGAGGCGCCGCTCGCCTACAAGGACGTGGACGGCGTCGTCGCGGTGGTGGAGCGGGCCGGCATCGCGCGACGGGTGGCGCGCCTCGTCCCGATCGGAGTGGTCAAGGGTTGAGTCGCTGGGAGGTCATCGGACTCGTTCATGGCGACCTCCCGGGTTCCGACGGCTCGGCGGCTTCCCCCCGACGGGCGTCCCGGACGAGCGTCCGGGGGCTGTCGAGCACGAGGCCGCGGCGGCGCAGGCCGGTGAGCCGCGGCTCCTCCCCTGCGAGGCTCACGAGTGTGGCGTACCCGCTGCGCCAGCCGATGGTCAGCACGCGTCCGTCGATGGCGTTCGGGCGGCCGTCGATCTCGTGCCGCACCCCGCCGTGGCCGGGCTCGACCGTGACCGTCAGGTGGCTGCCGGTCGCGGCGACGAGCGGGGGGCAGGAGCCGCCGTGGGGCGCCAGGGGCGTGACCGCCATGCCCTCCGCACCCGGCGCCAGGATCGGTCCGCCGGCGGCCATCGTGTAGGCGCTGCAGCCGAGCGGCGTGGCCACGACGAGGCCGTCGCCGGCGACCCTTGCGTAGAGCACCCCGTCCACGCTGACGGAAACGATGACCTGCCCCGCCCCGTCGCGGATCACCACGAGGTCGTTGATGGCGACCGCGCCGTGCCCCTCGTCCCAGCCGACGTCGAGTCCCGGGACATCGACCGGCGTCCACCGGCCGGCGGCGATCTGCTCGAGCGCCCACGCCACGCGGTCGCCGGCAACCGACATGAGGGCGCCGACGCTGCCGCAGGCCACGCCGAGCACCGGACGCGAGCTCGCGGCGCCCGCGTGAAGCGCGGCCAGGGCGGTCCCGTCTCCCCCGATCGCGAGGAGCAGGTCGCACGCTTCGGCCTCGACCGGGTCCGCCACCCGGCGCATCTGTCCGGGGGCAGCGATCTGGCCGACCGTCACCCCGTGCGCGGACGCCCAGGCGCCGATGTCCGCGAGCACCCTCTCGACGTGACGGGTCGGATGGACGACCACTCCCAGCCGGCCGAAGGTCGACATGCGATCCATCATCGCCGACCGCCGGCCCGCGCCGCTGGCGAGGACTCGGACCTGGCTCGCGTCGCTCAGGTCAACGGATGGACCGGGTGCTCGAACGGGGGCCCCGCCGGCGTCGTGGTGAGCCTGGCCCAGGTGCCGTCCGGGAAGTAGGTGCCGTTGAAGGACTCGCCCCCGGCCGACTGCGGGATCAGGGTGGGCGGCAGGAAGTTGCCCCTGACGAAGCTGAAGCGCTGGTTCCCGGCCGCCGGCGCGTCGGCCCGCCACGGGGTCATCAGGGCGTCGGAGAACGGCGCCGGCGCCAGCAGCTCGGCGGCGATCCGACGTCGATCGATGCCGCTGCGCACCCCCTCGGCCAATGCCAGGCCGGCGTTGTAGCCGCGCAGGCCGTCGAGAGTCGGTAGCTCCCCGGGGAACACGGAGGGCAGCGTGCGGGCGTACGCGAGCGCCGTGGCGCTGTCCGGCACCACCTCGATGGGTCCCTGGATCGCCCCGATCCTGCCGATCGCTCCGCTGTCGCTCACGAAACGCTCGGAGAGCACCGCGGTGGACGCCAGGACGACGCCCGGGGCGAACCCGAGCCTGGTGCGCCCGAGTCGCGCGAGCTGTGCGGCCAGCACGGCCGGATCGCCGTCCAGCAGCACCGCCGCGGCCGAGCCGCGGTCGAGCAGCGCCTGCAGCGCGGCGGGCCCGTCGGCCAGCCGCCGGACGTCGAGCTCCCGGACCTCGAAGCGGGTGCCCCGCAGCCCCTCGCGCAGGCCGGCGATGCGGCGCGCGTTGTCCGGGTCGCCGGTGCGAACCGCCCGCACGAGGCGGGAGGCTGCGGACGGCTGAACCACGGACCGGATGTACTGGCCATCCGCGAAGCCCTCCGCGTAGGGGTCCGCCGCGAGGCGGAAGGTGTTGCGTGCCGCGACGAGCGTCACCGCCGGATCGGCGACGATCGCCGGCACGCCGGCGGCGGCGGCCGCGCTGACCGCGGCGGCGGCGGCCGGGCCGCAGGGGGCGGCCATCGCGATCGGAGCGCTCCGGCTCAGGGCCCCTGCGGCGAGCCGCCCGGCGCGCGCCGGGGAGCCGCCGTCGTCCAGCCCGAGAAGCGCGACCTTGCGCCCGCCGTCGAGCCCGCCGAGCGCGTTGAGCCGCGCGACCGCGAGCTCGAGGCCCAGCAGGTGCGACCGGCAGCGCCGCGCCCCCCGGCCGCTGAGATCGGCGACCGTGAGCACGGTGATCGGGCCCGGCCCCCGCGCGCTCGGCACGCCGACGGGCAGCGCGATCGGCGCGGAGGCCCGGCCGTCCACGGTGAGGCGGGCGAACCACCCGCCCTCGCCGGCGATGTCCACCGGGGCGCTCCAGACGCCCCCTGGACCGCGCGTCAGCGACACGCGCACCGCTCGCGCGGGGCAGTTGCAGAAGAGCTCCGCCCGCACCGATCGCCGCGCGCGCGCCGGCGGCTGGCCGAGGGGCGACTCCTGGAGCACGCTGAGGACGTTCCGGCCGCTGCGGGCGGGCGAGAGGCTCACCCGCAGCGGGCCGCCGTCCGCGATCGCGCTCGCCAGCGCCGGGCCGGGCAACAGGGTGCCGCTCTGGGCGGGCAGCGCCTGCCCGCGGCCGGGCACGAGGCCGGTGAGGGTCGCGGCCAGACCCAGCACGAGGACCACGATGAGCGCCTCGGCCCGCAGCAGCCCGCTGCGGGGGGCGCCCCGCCGCATCCGAAGGAGCGTGACGGCGCCCGCGATCGCGGCCAGCGCGACGAGCGCCGCCTTGATCAGCACCACGTTCCCGTATGTCGACCAGCGCAGGAAGTGCAGGCGGTCCACCTCGCGGACGGCCGCGAGGACGCCCGTGAGCACGGCGAGGCCGAACGTCGCCCCCGCCAGCGGCGAGAAGGCGCGGACGAGCGGGCGGAGGGGCGAGGGCCGGCCGGCCTCGGGCCGGATGCTGACGGCCGCCAGCACCAGCAGCCCCCCCAGCCACAGCGCGGCGCTGAGGGCGTGGACGATCTGGAGGCCGGCGCCGACCGCCCTGTCGGCGCCCCGGAGCGTCTGGACGTGACCGGTGAGCGCCTGGCCCAGCACGACCACGAGCGCGCCCCCGGCCCAGACCAGCTCCCGGGCGGGACGCTGGCGCAGCGCCGCGAGGGCGACCGAGCCCGCCAGCAGGACGGCGAGGACGATGGTCGCGCCCTGGCCCGTGGGCGAGGCGAGGAGCGCCTCGATGTTGAGGCCGCCCCCCGCGCCTGCCGTGGCGTTCGCCAGGGCGCCCTCGATCGCGGCCAGCAGCATCAGCAGCCAGGTGGGCGTGCCGAGCAGGCGCCACCGGCGCCGTGCGGTGTCGTGGGCGGCGGGGGCGAGCGCGGCCCGCCTCCGCGCAAGCAGCAGCAGCGCGAAGCCGCCAAGGAGGACCGACGCGCAGAGCAGGCCGAGCCACCGCGCCACCACCGCGAGGACGCCCTCGGTCGCCGCGCTCTGATCGCCTGGGCCGCCGCGCGAGCCGAATGCGAGGAGCGCCTGGCCGCCCGCCGGAGCCTCGCCGTCCCGGTCGGCCACCCCGAAGCCGAACCTGCCCGAGCCGCGGTGGCCATCGGCGCCGAGGGCCGTCCAGCTCACCTCGTAGACGCCTGTGCCGAGTGCCCTCGCCGGTCTCACCGAGAGCAGCCGCCCCCCGTCGCTGCTGCGAACGGCCCCGACGTGGACCTGCCTGCCGTCGACGGTCACGGTGATGCGCGAGCCCTCGCGAACCGCCGGCTCGCTGAAGGAGAGCTCGACGGCGGCGGCCGGGGCGGGGGCGATCAGGCCCGGCGTCGGCGAGGCCTGCTGCAGGGCCGGGTGGGCGCTCGCCGCCGAGGCGAGGACGAGAAGCAGCGCCAGGCAGGCGAGGCCCGCGCCGAGCGTTCTCCTCCGCATGAGATTCAGCGACAAGGTCCTCCTCGGCATTCGGGCTTCGTGAATTGACGGACCAGCGCGCCCGCCGCGGGCCGGCGCGCGGGTCCGCCCCGACGGTTGGCCCCCCGCAGTCCCCCCGGCCGAACCCC
>JAWVEW010000274.1:0-4515 GCA_033856495.1 Miltoncostaeaceae bacterium
GGCAAGCCGTTCGTGTTCTACGAGGGGCCACCCACGGCCAACGGCCGGCCGGGCTCCCACCACGTGCTCAGCCGCGTGTTCAAGGACGTGTTCCCGCGCTACCGAACCATGCGCGGCCACCTCGTCCACCGGAAGGCCGGCTGGGACTGCCACGGCCTTCCGGTGGAGCTGGAGGTCGAGCGCCAGCTGGGGATCTCCGGCAAGGGCCAGATCGAGGAGTACGGGATCGCGGCCTTCAACGAGCGCTGCCGCGAGTCGGTGCTGGTGTACGTCGACGAGTGGGAGCGGCTCACCGAGCGGATCGGCTTCTGGATCGACACGGAGAACGCCTACCGCACGATGGACTCCGACTACGTCGAGAGCGTCTGGTGGAGCCTGCGCCAGCTCTGGGACCGGGGGCTGATCTACGAGAGCGACAAGGTGGTCCCCTACTGCCCGCGCTGCGGCACCGCGCTCTCGAGCCACGAGGTGGCGCTCGGCTACCGCGACGTGGACGATCCGTCCGCCTACGTGCGCTTCCCGCTGCTCGACGAGCCGGGCACCTCGCTGCTGGTCTGGACCACGACCCCCTGGACGCTGCCCGCGAACCAGGCGGCCGCCGTGAACCCGGACGTGGACTACGCGGTCGTGGAGCGCGACGGCGAGCGCCTGATCGTCGCCGAGCCGCTGGTCGAGGCGGCGCTCGGACCGGGGGCGCGGCCGCAGCGCACATTGCCCGCCTCGGCCCTCGTGGGCCGCCCCTACGAGCCGCCCTTCCCGTTCGTCCCCGGCGCCCACGTCGTGGTGGCCGCGCCCTTCGTGACGACGGAGGACGGCACCGGCATCGTCCACATCGCGCCGGCCTTCGGCGAGGACGACCTGCAGGTGGCGCGCGACCACGGCCTCGAGGCCCACAACCCGGTCGACCGCCAGGGCCGCTTCACCGACGTCGTCGGGCCGTTCGCCGGCCTCGCCGTGAAGGAGGCCGACCCGCTGCTGCTGGATGACCTGGCCGCCCGCGGGCGGCTGCTGCGGGTGGAGACCTACCACCACGCCTACCCCCACTGCTGGCGCTGCGGCACCGCGCTCCTCTACTACGCCAAGCCGTCCTGGTACATCCGGACCACCGCCGCCCGCGACCGGATGCTGGAGCTCAACCGCGACATCGGCTGGCACCCGGAGTCGGTGCGCGAGGGCAGGTTCGGGAAGTGGCTCGAGGGCAACGTCGACTGGGCGATCTCCCGCGAGCGCTACTGGGGCACGCCGCTGCCGATCTGGCGCTGCGAGGACTGCGGCGAGGCGACCGCGGTGGGCTCGTTCTCCGAGCTGCGCGAGCGGGCGCTGAACCCGCCGGAGCCCGGGTTCGACCCGCACCGGCCGTACGTGGACGAGGTCGTGATCGCCTGCGCCTGCGGGGGCGCCATGCGCCGCGTGCCCGAGGTGATCGACGTCTGGTACGACAGCGGGGCGATGCCCTTCGCCCAGGTCCACTACCCCTTCGCCGGCGAGGACGCCTTCCAGCCGCGCTTCCCCGCCGACTTCATCTGCGAGGCGCTGGACCAGACGCGCGGGTGGTTCTACTCGCTGCTGGCCGAGGGCGCGCTGCTCTTCGACCGGAGCCCCTACCGGAACGTGCTCTGCCTCGGCCTGCTGCTCGACGCCGAGGGCCAGAAGATGAGCAAGAGCCGCGGCAACGTGATCGAGCCCTGGCAGGTGCTCGACCGGCAGGGCGCCGACGCCTTCCGCTGGTACCTGCTCACCGCCCAGAGCCCCTGGGAGAGCTCGCGCTTCAGCCTCGAGGCGGTCGACGACGCGATGCGGCGGTTCCTGCTCACCCTCTGGAACACCTACGCCTTCTTCGTCACCTACGCCTCGCTGCCCGACGGCTGGCGGCCGGGCGACCCCGCTCCCGCGCCCGCCGAGCGGCCCGCGATCGACCGCTGGGCGCTCTCGCGGCTCGACGCCACCGTGGCCGGGGTGACCGAGCGCCTGGAGGCCTACGACGCCACGGGCGCCGGCCGACTGATCGACGCGCTCGTCGACGACCTCAGCAACTGGTACGTGCGCAGCTCGCGCCGGCGCTTCTGGGGCGGGCGCGCGGAGGTCGACCAGGCCGATCGCGCGGCGGCGTTCGCCACCCTCCACGAGGTGCTCGCGACGATCGCGCTGCTCGTGGCGCCGTTCACGCCCTTCGTGGCCGAGGAGATCCACGGCAACCTGGTCGCCGCCCACGACCCCGGCGCGCCCGAGAGCGTCCACCTGGCGGACTGGCCGGCGCCGCGCGATCGCCGCGACCCGGCGTTGGAGACCGCCATGGCCGGGGTCCTGGACGCCGTGGCGCTGGGCCGGGGGGCGCGGGCCGAGGCGCGGGTGAAGGTCCGCCAGCCGCTGGGGGAGGCGGTGGTGGCCTGCCCGCCCGGAACCGCGGCGGCGATGGCGGGACTCGCGGGCCTGGTGGCCGACGAGCTCAACGTGAAGGGCGTGCGCTTCGCCACCGACCCCGGCGAGCTGGTCGAGGTGAGCGTGAAGCCGAACTACCGCGCGCTCGGCCCGCGCTTCGGCCCCCTGATGCCCGAGGTGGCGCGCGCGGTCGCCGCCCTGGACGGGGCCGAGACGGTCCGGGCGCTCGACGCCGGGGAGCCGGTGGCGATCGCCCTCGGCGACCGGATGGAGCCGCTCGGCGCCGACGAGGTCCTGCGCGAGGTGCGGCCCTCCTCCGGATATGCGGTGGCCCAGAACGGCGGGATGGCGGTGGGGCTGGCGCTCGGGCTCAGCCCCCAGCTGCGGCTGGAGGGGCTCGCCCGCGAGATCGTCCACGCGGTCCAGAACGCCCGCCGCGCCGCCGGCCTGCGCGTGGAGGAGCGGATCGCCCTCCACCTCGACGGCTCCGGCCTGCTGCGCGAGGCGATCGAGGCCCACCGCGGCCACATCGCGGCCGAGACGCTCGCGGAGCGGCTGACGGTCGGCCACGGCGCGCCCTTCGCGGGCGTCCACCACGAGGAGCTGGTCCTGGACGGCGAGCCGCTGGCGCTGCGCCTGGAGCCCGCCGGCGCCGCATAGCGATCGCTCGCGCCCCGCCCGGCACGGCGCCGGGCGGGGCGCGACCAGCGCCGGGTCCTAGGCTAGGACACCCGGATGGTGCGGATGAAGTTCCTGCCGCCCACCTTCACCGCCACCGTGAACGTGCGGGTGGTGCCGAGGGTGGCGTTCCTGGCCCGCAGCGGGATCTTGATGCAGACCACGCGGGTGCCGGGGGTCGTGAAGTTGTAGAGGTGGCCGCCGAAGAGGCGGATGCTCCTGGGGCCGCTTCGCAGCGCGACGAACACCTTGCCGGGGCGGGTGTTGGTGATGCGCACGTTGGCGCACTTGCCGAACTGGGCCGTGGTGGGGATCACCGCGCCGCAGCGACCGAACACGAAGCTCAGGGTCTTGGGCCTGACCGTCTGGTCCAGGTAGGTCACGCGCGCCCGCACCCTGTGCAGGCCGATGGCCACCCTGGCCGGGTCGAGCGCCACGGAGGGGGTGTTGGTCCTGCCCACCGTCTTCACCGCCTTGCCGTCGATCGAGAAGACGGTCCGGGCGATGCCGCGCCCGCGAACGGTCACGATGAAGGGCTTGATGGCACAGGCGCCCGGGACGATGCCGGGCGAGAGGCCGGCGACGGAGCCGGAGGGCACCGGAACCCGGATCGTGGTCACCTGTCCGGGGTTGGGGACGGGCGGCGCGCCCAGCCCGGCGGCGCAGGGGTTTCCGGCCACGCCGGCGATCGCCTCGCCGAGCACGATCTGGGTGGCCAGGAGCTTCGACTCCACGAACGCCGCCCGCTTGGTGACCTCGGTGAGGTCGCCGTGGCTGCTGACGACGGTCTGGTTCAGGTGGATCGTCAGGAGGTCCCCCAGCTCCAGGTCGACGGGCGCGCCGGGGTCGGGCAGCTCGATCTTGAGCCCGTTGATGTTGACCCCGAGCACCTGCGAGGAGCCGGCGAAGACGAGCCCGCCGCCCTGACAGGTGTAGCCCGCGCTCGCGGTCACGCCGCTCAGGCCGATCTGCAGCGGCAGCAGCGATGCGCCGAGGTTGACCCCCACGTCGGCCACGCGGGCGGAGGCCGAACCCTGGCCCTCGCCGACGGTCACGGCCTGTGCGGCCTGGAGGCTGACGGCGCCGCTTGCCTGCGGGGGCGTGCCGGAGTGGGTCTCCGAGATGCAGGGGTCCGCCGCGGCGTTCGCCAGCACCGGCTCGATCGGAGGGCCGCCGAGCAGGATCACGCGCCCGGCGCTCGCCCGGCAGCTGAAGCGATCACCGGCCGCCGCCGCGGGTCCGGCGGCCGCGAGCGGGATCGCCCCCGCCAGCGCCGCCAGCAGGGCCGTGCACCACCAGCGTCTCACCATCCAAGCGCCTCCCTGTCTCGAGCGAGCTGACGGCCGCGTCGCAGTGTCGCCGACCGGTCGCCCCGGTCCTCTCCCGGCTGGAGGCGGCCGACGCGCCGCCGGGTTCCCTTCCGGCGGGGGAGGCGGCCACCGGGCGGGGCCCCCCCCC
>JAWVEW010000275.1:0-2883 GCA_033856495.1 Miltoncostaeaceae bacterium
GCGCCCAGGGTGCCGCTAGCATCCGCGCCGCCCGATCAGCGGACCCCGGAGGAGCTCAGCATGGAGATCACGTCCTATGACCACGGTGTCCCGTCCTGGATCGACATCGGCGTGCCCGACATCGCCAAGGCCGCCGACTTCTACGGCCGGCTGTTCGGGTGGGAGGCCCCCGAGGGCTCGCCCGAGACCGGGGGCTACCGTAACGCCGTCCTGAACGGGCATCCCGTCGCCGGGCTCGGCCCCCAGCAGAACCTGGACATGCCGCCGTACTGGACGAGCTACGTCAACGTCGACCGCGCCGATGACGTGGCCGCCAAGGTGACCGCGGCCGGCGGCGCCACCATCGTGGCGCCCATGGACGTCATGGAGTTCGGGCGCATGGCCATCTTCACCGATCCGACGGGCGCGGCCTTCGGGGTCTGGCAGCCGGGCACGCACAAGGGCGCCGAGGTGGTCAACGAGCCCGGCGCCTGGGCCTTCGACGACCTCCAGACCGCCGATCCGGCCGCCGCGGCGCCGTTCTACGAGGCGCTCTTGGGCTGGCAGATCACCGAGATCGCCGGCGCCGACGGCGCGTACTTCAGCATCGCCCACGAGGGGCGCACCATCGGCGGCCTGATGAAGGCGCAGCGGCCGATCGCCCAGCCCTTCTGGACCGTGTACATCGGCACGGCCGACGTTGACGCCTCGCTGGAGCGCGTCGCCGCGGCAGGCGGCACCGTCCTCATGGGTGCGACGGCTGTCCCCGCCGGGCGCTTCGCCGTCGCCCTGGACGACCAGGGCGCGACGCTCTGCCTCGTCGAGGCCGACTTCGACGACTGACGCGCCGCAGGGGGGCGAAGTCGTCAGGTGCCGGGCCTAGTGTGGGTGACCGCTCATGGCCCGCCCGTCCACCATCCACGTCTGCACCGCCTGCGGGCACAGCGAAGCGCGCTGGCACGGCCAGTGCCCCGGCTGCGACGAGTGGAACACCCTCGTGGAGGAGCGCGCGCCCGCCGCGCGTGCCGGCGGCGGCTCGCCCAACGGCGCTCGCCGCACCGCCGCGCCGAGCCCCGTCGCGCTGCGCGACGTCCGCGCCGAGGCGCTCGCGCGCCTGTCGACCGGCATCGGCGAGCTGGACCGCGTCCTCGGCGGCGGCCTCGTTCCCGGCTCGCTCGTGCTGCTCGGCGGGTCGCCGGGCATCGGCAAGTCCACGCTGACCGGCATGGCGATGGGCAACATCGCCGGCGCCGGCGGACCCACGCTGTACGTCTCGGGCGAGGAGTCCGCCGCCCAGATCCGCCTGCGGGCCGAGCGCCTCGAGCACGGCGCCTGCCGCGCGCTCGACGTCCCCGTGCTGGCCGAGACCGACCTCGACGCGGTGCTGGCCACCATCGACGTCCATCGCCCCGCGGTCTGTGTCATCGACTCCGTGCAGACCCTGTCGGCCGCCGACCTCACCGGCGCGCCGGGCTCGGTCGGCCAGGTGCGCGAGGTCGCGGCGCGGCTCATGCGCGTCGCGAAGTCCGTGGGCACGACGGTGATCCTCGTCGGCCACGTCACCAAGGAGGGCTCGATCGCCGGGCCGCGCGTGCTCGAGCACCTCGTCGACTGCGTGCTGCAGTTCGAGGGCGAGCGCGAGCGCACCTACCGGACGCTGCGCGCGCTGAAGAACCGCTTCGGCTCCACGAGCGAGACCGGCGTCTTCGAGATGAAGCAGGGCGGCCTGGTCGAGGTGCTGGACCCCAGCGCCCGCTTCGTGGGGGAGGCCACGGGCAAGCCCGGCAGCGTCGTGCTGGCCGCGATGGAGGGCAGCCGGCCGCTGCTCGTCGAGGTCCAGGCGCTGGTCAGCCCGAGCGAGATCGTCCCGCCGCGCCGCGTGGTCACCGGCATCGACCGCAACCGGCTCGCGCTCGTCCTCGCCGTCCTGGGCCGCCACGCCAACGTCGGAACGGGCAGCGCCGACGTCTTCGTCAACGTCGTCGGCGGCGTGCGCGTGGACGAGCCCGGCGCCGACCTGGCCGTCGCGCTCGCCGTCGCCTCGGCCCAGCGCAACGTCGCCCTGGGCACCGAAGGACGGCCGCTGGCCTGCTTCGGCGAGCTGGGCCTCACGGGGGAGCTGCGCACCGTCGGCCACCCCGAGCGCCGCGTCGAGGAGGCCGAGAAGTTCGGGCTCCGCGACCCGGTCCACCCGGGCTCGGCCCGGACGCTGCGCCACGCGCTGCGGGCGGCGTTCGCGGCCGCCGAGCCGGTCGCCGCCTGACCGAACGCCCGCGCCAGCGTCAGGTGACGCGGACCGCGCGCGGCGGGTAGGTCCCGGGCCATATGCGCCGTCGCCTCCTGCTCGCCCTCCTGACCCTCGCCGCCGGCCTCGCCGCCGCGCCCGCCGCCAACGCCCAGGGCGTGATCGACACCGCCGCCCGGGCGCTCGCCTCCGATCCGGTCTACGTCGCGCCCGGCGCCAAGCCGTCGCTGACGATGGCCGAGGTCGCGGCGCTGCGGCGGCGCATCGAGCGGGGCGACGCGGGCCCCGTCTACGTCGCGATCCTGCCCGCCTCGGCCATCGACGAGGCCGGCGGCGACCCGGCGGAGGTCGTCAGTCGCCTCGCCGCCGCCGTCAGGCGCCGCGGGACGTACGCCGCGATCTCGGGTGGACGCTTCCGCGCCGGCAGCTTCACCGTCCCGGGCGCCGGCCGCGCGGCGACCGAGGCCCTGGTCGCCCACCGCGACCAGGGCGTCGCCGCCGTGCTCGACGACTGGGTCGAGCGGGTCGCCCAGGCCCGTGCCGGCGCGGGCAGCGGCGGCTCCTCGAACAACGGCGGCGGCGGGTCGGGCGGCGGCGGCTCCGGCACGGGCCTGCTCGTGATCGTCGGCGTGCTGGGCGGCGGCGCCCTGCTGGCGACC
>JAWVEW010000276.1:0-3114 GCA_033856495.1 Miltoncostaeaceae bacterium
GCGTCGGCGGCCTGACGATCGACCTGTCGGCGCTGCGCGGCGTGGTGGTCGACCCAGCGGGCGGGCGCGCTCGCGTGGGCGGCGGCGCGCTGCTGGGGGACGTGGGGCGCGCCGCCGCCCCGCACGCGCTGGCGATCCCCTACGGCCACATCTCGCACACGGGCGTCGGCGGCCTGACCCTGGGCGGCGGGATCGGATGGCTGATGCGCCGGTACGGCCTGACCATCGACTGCCTGCGCTCGGTGGCGCTGGTGACGGCGGAGGGTCGCCAGGTGCGCGCCGGCGCCGACGAGCACCCGGACCTCTTCTGGGCCGTGCGCGGGGGTGGCGGGAACTTCGGGATCGTCACCGAGTTCGAGTTCGACCTGCACCCGCACGGTCCGGAGGTGCTGGCGGGGATGGTGCTGCACCCGCTGGAGCGTGCGGCCGAGGCGCTGCGGTTCAGCCGGGACTTCATGGAGCAGGCGCCGGACGAGCTGACCGTCTACGAGACGTTCATGACGGTGCCGCCGGAGGCGCCCTTTCCGGAGGCCCTGCACGGGCGCCCGGCGCTGGCGCTGGCGCTCGTCTACGCCGGGTCCCCGGAGGAGGGCGAGCCGGTCGTGCGGCCGCTGCGTGAGCACGGGCCGCCGGCCATCGACCTGGTGGGTCGGCTGGCGCCGATGGCGGTCCAGACCATGCTCGACGAGACCGCCCCGCACGGCATGCGCAACTTCAACAAGGCGCACTGGCTGGGTGGGCTGCCGGACGCGGCGGTCGACACCCTCGTCGAGCGCCATGCGGACGTTCGCTCGCCGATGTCGATGATCATCACGGCCCGCATGGGCGGGGCGGTGGCCAGGGTGCCCGCCGAGGCCACCGCCTTCGGGCATCGCGACGCCGACCGCATCCTCTGGGTGGTGAGCGCCTGGTGGACGGGCGACCATGACGAGCAGGTGGACTGGTGCCGCGGCGTCTTCGACGCGATGACCCCGTACAGCACGGGCGGCGTCTACGTGAACGCGCTCGACGCCGAGGGGCCGGAGCGGGTGCGCGCCGCCTACCGGGAGTCGGTCTGGCGCCGCCTGGTGGCGGTGAAGGACCGCTGGGACCCGGACAACGTCTTCCGCCTGAACCACAACGTGCCGCCCTCGGCGCGGCGCTCGGGGGGCGTCGGGTGATCAGGCGTCCGGGCCGAGCCCGGTTCGAACCGCATGGGCGGCGGCCTCGGCCCGGTTGCGCAGGCCGAGCTTCATGAGGATCCGGCCCACGTGGTGCTCGGCCGTCTTCGGGCTGATGACCAGGCGGTGGGCGATCTCGGCGTTCGAGAGGCCGGCCCCCACCAGCGCCAGCACCTCGCGCTCGCGCCGGGTCAGCGCGCCCTCCACGCGCGGCGCGGGACGGCCCGGCGCACCGAGCTCGCGCAGCAGCCCCGCCGCCTCGTCGGCGTGGCGGGCGGCGCCGAGGCGCTCGAAGATGGCGCGGGCGGCGCGCGCCTGCTCGACCGCGAGCAGCGGTCGCTGGGGCGCCAGCGCCCGCGCCAGCTGGAGGCGCGCCTCGCCCTCCTCCAGCGGAAGCTGCAGCGCGTCGAGCGCGGCGACCGCGGCCTCGAGGTCGGCCGGCCGGGCGGGTCTGCCGGCCAGGCGGCCGGCCTGCGCGGCTCCGACGACGGCGAGGGCGGCCAGGTCGCCCCGCTCCAGGCGCTCCGCCGCCGCGGCCAGCGCCGCGGCGGCGCTCTGCGCGCCGGCGGCATCCCGCCTGGCCAGCGCGACCGCCATCCGCAGGGCCAGCACCGGCGCCGCATGCGCGTCGGTGTCGCCATCGCTCTGGAGCCGCTGCTCCACCCGCTCGGCGGCCAGCGCGACCTCGCCCCGGGCCAGCAGCAGCCGGACGACCGGGCCGAGCGCCGACGGGCGGTGCTCGCTGCCGGCCAGCAACTGCTGGGCCTCCTCCAGCCGGCCCTGACGGACGCGCAGGTCGGCGAGCCCGGCGAGGGCGGCCAGCCGGTTCGACGAGGGCAGCCTGGCGTACTCGCGCAGCGAGCGCTGGAACTCGCGCTCGGCCTCCTCCCAGCGTCCGCTGGCGGTCAGGAACCCCGCGTGGATCGCCCGGCACCATCCCAGGAGCGGCGTGAAGTTCCGCGTCCGGGCGAACTCGACGACCGCCTGGGAGAAGTCGCGGGCGCGCCCCACGTCGCCCAGCTGCTCGCAGGCGACCAACGTGATGCAGCAGGCCTCGCCGATCGCCAGCGGATCCTCCGCCTCGCCGCCGGTGGCCGCCGCCATCGCCTCGTCCAGCAAGCGCAGGCCGTCGGCGACGCGGCCCTGCGAGATCCGCGCCAGCCCGACGTGGCTCAGGGACGCGACCTCGAGGTCGGCGTCGCCGCAGCGGCGGGCGATCTCGAGCCCCGCCAGCGCCTCGCGCTCCTCCTCGACCGGGTCCCGCGCCCGCTTGGAGAGCTCGACGTGCAGCCATCCGCGGCAGCTGCACTCGCCGAGCCCGTCCAGCAGCCGCTCGGCGCGGCCGAGCCAGCCCTGGCTGAGGGAGGCGTTGCCGGCGATGCGGGCCTCCGCGGCGAGGTAGACGGCCAGGTGCACGGCTCGCTCGCGGTCGCCCCGCCGGCGATGCTCGGCGAAGGCGCGGGCGCGCAGCTCGATGGCCCGCTCCGTCTCACCGAGCCACCACAGCGCCTGCCCCAGACCGTCGACGGCCTCGGGGCCGGCCTCGGCCTCGACCGCCGCCGCGTAGAGGTCGCGCGCGGCCGGCCAGTCCGCCCGGGCCAGCGCGGCGCGCGCGGCAGCCAGCCCCTGGTGCGGTGCGGGCCCGGCGCCCATCAAACCATCTTGCCATCGGGAGCGGAGCGGGGGAGCGGCGCCTCGGCCCGCACGGCCGACCCGCGCGCTTGCGACGAGAACTCTGCGACGCAAAGTACTTGACAGAAGTGGCCGCGGCACCCATGCTGGCCCCCCATGGACGGCACCGATCCCCGCAGGCTCCTCCGGCAGCCCGACCCGCCCGAGCTCGAGCCGCTGGAGAGCATCGGCGTCATCCGCCGCACGATGGAGCGGGCGGCCTCCTTCAGCGCCATCCCGGGCTGGGGCACGGCGATCATGGGCGTCACGGCCCTCGCCGCGG
>JAWVEW010000277.1:0-9744 GCA_033856495.1 Miltoncostaeaceae bacterium
GCGCGACGCCCAGCGTGTCGGTGACACGGGTGACGTCCGCGTTGGCGCTGCCCGTGTTGCGGACCACGACGTCGCCGTCCACCACCCAGCGCACCGTCGGCGTGGCGGTCGCGGCGAGCGTGTAGGCCACCAGCCCGCTCTGTCCGACGGCGAGCGTGATCGCGCCCGGGGTCGGTGTCTTGGTGAGCGTCCAGGCGTAGGTGGTGACCCTGGTCACGCGCACGGTCTTGCAGATCTGGACCGCCTTGCCGGCCTGGTCGGCCGGCACCGCGCTGAGACCGTTCTGCGCGAGGCATGCGTCGAACTGCGGGGTGGTGCTGGCAGTGGTGGTGGCCAGCGCAGGCGCAACCGCCATGAGGGAAACAGCCAGGGCGGCCAGCGCCGCGAGCGTTGCCCAGAGGGGCCTGGATCGTTTCATCGGTGAGCTCCGTCTGCCGTTCGTCCGCGGCGACGCCGGGGGCGACCGGGTCGGGAATCCCTCGGGGCGCAAAGGGCGCTCTGGGGATCCATCCCCGGTCATGGCACGCACGAGGGCCGCGCGGGCCCCTGGTCGGGGCGCGCGGCGGGCGATCGTGAGCGTCCCTAGCTGAGCGCGGCGATCCGCCCCGTGCGGACCAGGCTGGCGATGTCGAGGCACTGGCTCATAGCGTCAGGATCAACCGGCGCAACGGACTTCGCCAGCGCAGCGACTACGGGACTCGTCCTCCGTACATCCCACCGTCAGCGGGTGGCGCTCTCCTGGGCGGAGAGGCCGTGGAAGCCCATGGTCAGGTGGCGCATCATCAGGGCGAGCCGCACCGCGCGCTCCACCGCCTCGGCCGGCGGGATCGCCAGTTCCTGCGCGAGAACCGCCACTGCCGCGTCGCCGTCGTTCGAGAGGACGAGCGGATTCATCAGCGACCTCCTGGGACGTGCTCGCCGGACGGGCACGCGACGCCGCCGAGAAGGTCGTGTGGTCGATCAGCGGCTTCTATGTGCATTGCGCATCTATAGCAGGTGGTGAGGACGGCGGCCCCGGGTCAGGCGTCAGGGGCGGCGCGGCCGCGGCGGCGCCGGGTCGCCGGGGATCAGGACGCTCAGCAGCTCGTCCGCGTACGCACGCCGTTCCCGCTCGTCCTGGTCGCCGCCGAGGCCGGCCCGCAGGTAGCCGAAGAGCCCGAGGTACGAGGAGTAGAGGAGCAGGGCGCGGCGGCCGGCCCGCGGCCTCGACAGCCCGAGCGCCACGTACATGTCGGTCAGGTAGCGAAGCCGCCGGGCGGTGACCCGCTCCACCACCGGCCCCACCAGCGGGTGGCTCGCAGAGGCGAGCAGGGCCGCGTCCCGCACGCCGCCCGCGCGGTCGGCGAGCGCGGCGGCGGTCACGGCGCGCAGCCGCGCCGAGGGGTCGGCGATCAGCTCCAGCCGCTCGATCACGGCCTCGGTCTGCGCCCGCTCCCAGTCCTCGAGGGCGGCGGCGATCAGGGCGTCCCGGTTGGCGAAGTGGTGGTAGAAGCTCCCCTTCGTCGCCCCCAGGCGCACGGCCAGCGGCTCCACGGCGACGCCGGCGATTCCGCCCTCGACGATGGCGGTCATCGCGGCCCGCACCCAGTCGGCCGCGGACAGCGGCCGGGACGCCGCGGCGGATTCCGTTGACCCGGCCACCGCCATACTCTAGCGTACCCTGACCATACGGCAGCGTATTGTGAAGGAGCTGGCGATGCGCGTGCTCTTCACCGTTCAGCCGGCGATCGGCCACCTGCATCCGCTGGTCCCCGTGGCAGGGGCGCTGGCCGCGGCCGGGCATGAGGTCGCCGTGTGCTCGTCGCCGTCGTTCCGCGGCCAGGTCGAGGAGTTCGGCCTCACCCACCTCGACGCCGGCCTCGACTGGCTCGCCTCCGACCGCAGCACCTGGACCGCCTTCCCACCGCTGCCGCCCCCGGGCCCTGCGTTCGCGCAGGTCGTGGTGACGATGTTCGCCGACGTCACCACCGCTCACATGGTCCCGGACCTGATCTCACTGGCAAGGGACTGGGCCCCCGATCTCGTGATCAGGGAGTCGATGGAGTACGGCGGCTGCATCGCCGCCGAGTGCCTCGGGCTCCCCCACGCCTCGGTCGCGGGCAACGCCTACTCGGCGGTCGACTCGCCGGACGTCGGCTACTTCCCCGGCAATCGCCGGATGGTCGCCGAACCCCTGGCCCGCCACCGGGAGCGCTTCGGGCTGCCCCCCGACCCCGAGCTTCGGATGCCGTTCCGGCACCTTCACATGTGCTTCACGCCGCCGCGCTGGGACGCCGCCGGCGCGCCCAGGCCGGCGAACAGCCGCTTCCTGCGCCACCTCGACGGCGTGCCGCCGGGAGCGTCGCTGCCCGACTGGGTGCGCCGCCTCGGCGACCGGCCGACCGTGCTCGCGAGCCTCGGAACCGTCTTCAACACCTACCCAGGCGTGCTGGAGGCGATCGTCGAGGGGTTGCGCGCCGAGCCGCTGAACCTGATCGTCGCCATCGGCCGCGACCGCGACCCGGCCGCCTTCGGCCCCCAGCCTGCTCACGTGCGATTGGAGCCCTACGTCCCGCAATCGCTGCTGCTGCCCCACTGCGACCTGCTGATCACCCACGGCGGCTTCAACAGCGTCAAGGAGTCGCTCGCGGCCGCGGTGCCGATGGTCGTGCTGCCGATCACCGCCGACCAGCCCTACAGCGCCGAGCGCTGCGCGGCCCTCGGCGTGGCGCGCGTGGTCGGGCCGGGCGAGCGCAGCGGGGGGGTCGTCCGGGACGCGGTCCGGGCGGTCCTCGGCGATCCGGCCTACCGGGCCGGCGCCCGGCGCCTGCGGGAGGAGATGCTGGCCCTCCCGGGCCCGGAGCACATGGTCGCCCTGCTCGAGCGGCTGGCCGCTACGGAAGCGGCCCGTTCGGCCCGTGGCAGGTCCCGCTCCCCAGGTCCGTGAAGGTCTTGCCCGGCTGGGGGAGGAACTGCCAGTCATAGCCCGTCGGGTGAAGGGTCAGGCTCAGGACGCCGAAGGTGTCGGCGTTCTGGACCTCGCTGTTCGGCTGGACCGTGCGCATGGGGGCGTTGTCCTTGCCCCCGGTGCCGACCACGAACTCGCGGATGCCGCCGGCCGGATCGGCCACCTGGTCCGGCGTCTGGGGCGCGAAGCGCTCGTAGTCGTGGTCGTGGCCGGTCAGCACCAGCTCCACGCCCGCGGCGTGGAGGTCGCGCCAGAAGGCGTCGGTGTTCGCTGCCCCCAGGTGCTGGCCGGAGGAGAACCGCGGGTGGTGGTAGAAGGCGAGCGTGCAGGGATTGGGATGTGCGGCGAGGTCGGCCCGCAGCCAGGCCTCCTGGGCCGAGCCGACCTCGCACCGCCCCACGCCGGGGCAGTTGGAGTTGAGCGCGATCAGGTGCCAGGCGCCGACGTCGAAGCTGTACCAGCCCTCGAGCGGCGTGCCGGCCACGGGGCCGAAGTACTGGTAGTAGCCGGCCTGGTCGCGCGTGCCGTATTCGTGGTTGCCGATCGCCGGGCGGATCAGCGGCTTGAACCGCCCCCAGGTCGGATCGAAGGACGCCGTGAATTGGGTGTCGCTGCCGGAGTCGTACTGAAGGTCGCCGAGGGCCAGCACGGCCGCCAGGTCGGGCATCCCGAGGATCAGGTCCGACGTGGCCCTCATCTGGCAGGCGGTCGGGCTTCCGGCCCCGGCCATGAAGTCGCGGGCGCTGGAGTCGCAGGCGATGTCGCCCGCCGCCGCGACGACCGGATCGGCAGGTGGCGGGGGCGGAGGCGGCAATGGAGGCGGCGGGGACGTGGACGTGGTGGCCGGCGGAGGCGAGGTGGCCGGCGGAGGCACGGTCGGGGGAGCCGCCGGCCGCGGCACGACCTGGACCGTTGCGGGCGGCGCCAACCCGCCGGCCGCGGGTTCCGTGGAGACGGGGTCGCTCCCGAGCGCCGTCGCGGCAGGCGCGGCTCCATCCGTGTGCAGCAGGTCCAGATAGGCGCCGTGACCCGACTCGGTCTCCCACTCCGAGGCGCTCTCGACGGCGCTGCCGCTCGCCCAGTCGTTGAAGCTGTCGATGAGCTCGAAGCGGGGGTGCAGGGTCGTCAGCGCCTGAACGTCCCGGCTCCAGCGGGCAAGGTCCCGCGCCAGCGTCGGCGTCGCCGCACGGCCCGGGAACCAGCCGGGCGAGATCGTCGCCGACCCCGGCAGGTGGGCCACCATCGAGGCCGCCGGGGGGTCCTCGTACCACCCGGCCGGCTGGCTCGCGCAGCGGCGGTACCCGGGGAAGGCCTCCAACATCAGGTAGGCGCCGGCGCGGTTGGCTGCGCGGACGACGCCCGCCGCGTCGGCGCAGCGCGTGCCGGCGTCGGCGACGAAGACCACGAAGCGCCCGCCGACGCGCAGGTACCGCGGGTCGGTCCCGTAGCGGGCGCGGATGTACGCGAGCTGCCCCGCGATCGCCTCCAGCGGGCTCACGAGCTCCAGGGTCCAGCGGAAGGACGTCCCTCGCGCCGCGCGCAGCAGGGTGCCGACCCGCTGGTCGCTGGTGCTGCCGACGCCGGTCCAGCTTGCGATTCCGGCGGCGATGCCGCCGTAGCGCATCGACGCGATCTGACGGCGAACGATCGCGATCCGCCGCCCGTCGTAGTAGCCGAGCGACGGCCGGTACCTGGCGGCCGGGAAGGCGCCGCCCTGCCGCCAGGCGCCCGGGAAGCCGCTCTCGTAGAAGGCCGCGCGGATCGGCGGGCGCGCCGCATCGCCCTGCTCCGACAACCCCGTGCGGGCGCCCGGCAGCGCCGCAGCGATCGAGACGGCTGCCAGCGAAACCATGAGCACGGCGGGCGGCGACCGCATCCGGGGAGGAGTACCGGACCGCCGGAATTGCGCGGAACTAGCCTTTTGGCGAGTCCGCAGCGTGGGGGCCGCGCGTTGCGTTGTCCGGCACCCGCGCCGGCGCCGACACCGCCTGCCGAAATGCCTGACGATGGCGCAGGAATACCGGTGCCCGGACTGCGGCGAGACCTTCCGCGAGGGCGTGGGCCGCGGGACCCCGACCCGGCGTCAGAGCGCGGCCAGCAGCCTCGGCGCCACCTGCTTCTTGCGGCTCATCACCCCGGGAAGGTCCAGCACGTTCTTCCGCGCCTGCACTCCGAAGGCGCGCTCGACCGGGCCGGCGTCCCCGGCCACCAGCAGCTCCGTGCCCTTGTCGACGATGTCGGTGACCATCAGCGCGTAGAGGATGAAGTCGCCCTGCTCGAGCGCCTTCTGCATCTCGTCGAGCAGCTCCGACCGGCGCTCCAGCAGCCCCTTGCCGACGGTCTCGATCTGGGCGATGCAGAGCCGCTTGCCCGGGCGCACCTGGTACTCCTTGGCGTCCCGCCGGATGATGTCCCGCGCCGGCACGCCGCCGACGTCCGACGACGCCTCGAACATCTCGGTCCCGAACGCCTTGGCGTCGATCAGCAGCAGCTCCTCCAGGTAGCGGACGACCGCGCGGTCGCGCTCGGTCGTGGTCGGGGAGCTGAGGATGACGGTGTCGGAGAGGATCGCCGCGAGCAGCATCATCGCGGTCGACGGCTTCGGCTCCCGTCCGTTCCGCCTGAAGCGCTCGATCACCAGCGTCGCCGTGCTCCCCACGGGGTCGAAGGTGGCCGCGACCGGCACCTTGGTCTCGACCGAGCCGATGTGGTGGTGGTCGAGGATCTCCACGATCTGCGCCTGCTCGATGCCGATGACGCTCTGCGCCTGCTCCGCGTGGTCGACCAGCAGCACCGATCGCGGCTCCGGGTTGACCAGCTCCGCGCGCGTCACGAGCCCGACGGGGGCGCCCTTCTCGTTCACGGCGATCGCCGCGCTGTAGTGCACCTCCTTGATCCTGTCGGTGATGTCGGCGATCAGGTCGTCCGGGTCGGTGGTGAGCGGCTCCCGGCTCATCACCTCGCGCACCGGCACGGACAGCGAGACGAGCCGTCCCGTCACGTAGGAGTCGAGCGGCGAGACCACCACACCGGTGCCGCGCTGGCGGGCCAGCTCCAGCACCTGGTCGTCGGGACGGGTGTTGTAGGTCGAGACCAGCAGCGCCACGCCGATCTGCACCGCCCGAAGCTGCGCGTCCCGCCGGTCGCCGATGACCACGATGTCGTCCGCCCCCATGGTCTTGCCCATGGTCTCGACGTCGACGGTCACGGCCCACAGCCTGCCGTCCAGCCGCCGCTCCGGCCGCATCAGCAGCTCCCCGCCCAGCACCTGGACGATCAGGTCCACCGACGCCGGCCGGTCCGCGAAGCTCGAGGGCTCGCTCGACTCGCGGATGTACCGGCGCGCGAGGTCCCGCGCGGTCAGCATCCCGACGAGCATCCCCTCGTCGTCGACGATCGGGATCATGTCGCCGCCGGCGTTCGCCAGCGCCAGCCCCACGTCGCGGATCGAGGCGCCGTGGTTGGCGCACGGGTACTCGGTCTGCATCACGTCCTTGACCCGCAGCATGATGTGGGGCAGGTACTGGGGCAGCGGCGCTCCGCTGCGCTCCAGCGCCCAGGCGGTCTGCGCGTTCGGGTCGCCGATCCGCGCCGGGGTGTAGCGCTGGTCGGGATGCAGCCGCTGCTTCAGCTCCGCGTAGCCGATCGCCGACGCGATCGAGTCGAGGTCGGGGTTCCGGTGGCCGGTCACGTAGATCGTGTTCATACCGGTCTGCCCTCCACGCCGCGGGTCGGGGCCATTGTGTCCGACCGGCGCTGTCAGGGACACCTGTCCCGAGGCCGGATAGCCTTCCGTCGTGCCCGACTTCGGCGCCGACATGGCGGCTGGCTACGGGTTCGAGGCTGCCTCCATCGGCCTCGGGCGCCCGTTCGTCGACCCCGCGGCGCCGCAGACCGACGTCGAGGTGCGGGTGCCGGTGGCCCTCCTGAACCGCCACGGGCTCATCGCCGGCGCGACCGGCACCGGCAAGACCAAGACGCTGCAGTTGCTGGCCGAGGGGGTCTCGGCGGCCGGCACCCCGGTGTTCGCCGCCGACATGAAGGGCGACCTCTCGGGGATCGGAGCGCCCGGCGAGGCGAGCGAGAAGGTGACGGCGCGGGCGGGCGAGCTGGCCTGCGACTGGAGGCCGGCCGCGGCTCCGGTGGAGCTCTTCAGCCTGAGCGGGCAGGGCGGCGTCCCGCTGCGGGCCACGGTCGCGAGCTTCGGGCCGACGCTCCTCAGCAAGGTGCTCACCCTGAACGACACGCAGGAGTCGAGCCTCTGGCTGGTGTTCCGCTTCTGCGACGAGAAGGGGCTGCCGCTAGTCGAGCTCGAGGATCTGCGGGCGGCGCTCGCCTACCTCGCGGGCCCGGGCAAGAAGGAGCTCGAGGGGCTCGGCGGGCTGTCGAAGGCCACGGTGGGCGTTCTGCTGCGCAAGATCACGGAGCTCGAGGCGTCGGGCGCGGACGAGCTCTTCGGGGAGCCCGAGCTCGACGTGCGCGACCTGCTGCGCACCGCGCCCGACGGACGCGGCGTGGTCTCGGTGCTGGAGCTGGCCGACGTCGCCGACCGCCCGACGCTCTTCTCCACCTTCCTGATGTGGGTCCTGGCCGAGCTGCACGAGGCGCTGCCCGAGGTCGGCGACACGGACCGGCCGGCGATCGTCTTCTTCCTCGACGAGGCGCACCTGCTCTTCGAGGACGCCACCAAGGGCTTCCTGCAGGCGGTGGAGCAGACCGTCCGGCTCATCCGCTCCAAGGGCGTGGGGGTCTTCTTCATCACCCAGCTGGCCAACGACCTGCCCGACGACGTGCTGGCCCAGCTCGGGAACCGGGTCCAGCACGCGGTGCGCGCGTTCACGGCCAGGGACGCCAAGGCGCTGCGCTCGGTGGTCGAGACCTATCCGCAGACCGAGCACTACGAGCTGACCGAGACCCTGCAGTCGCTCGGGGTGGGCGAGGCGGTGGTCACGGTGCTCGACCCGCGCGGGGTCCCCACGCCGGTCGCCGCCACCAGGCTCTACCCTCCCGCCTCCCGCATGGCGCCGCTCACGCCGGAGGAGGTTGCCGCGATCGTCGGCGCCTCGCCCCTGCGCGGCAGGTACGCCGAGCGCGTCGACCGCGAGAGCGCGCAGGAGATGCTGGCGGCCCGCGCGGCCGGCGACGGGCAGCAGGTGGAGACCGTGCGGCGCAGGGCCCGCACGGCGCCGCCCCCCGAGGAGCGCCGACGCGACGACGACAGCCTGGCCGGGCAGGTCGGCGACCTGCTGCGCTCCGACGCAGCGCAGAAGGTCGGCAAGGAGGTGGTGCGCGGCCTGTTCGGGATGCTCCGGAAACGCCTCTGACGCGGGTCTTAGGTGGGAGGTCTCCCGTGACTGCGACCAACGGCGCGGAGGACATGAGGAGAACGATCAGGGGGGGCCTCCTCGCGGCGGCTGCGGCGGCGCTCGCGGCGCCGGGCGTGGTTGCGGGGGCCGGCGCCAGCGCCCGCGAGGCGGCGACCTGCAGCGCGTCGCCCGAGCAGACCGAGGGTCCGTACTACACGTCCGGTCCTCCCCGGCGAACCGCCTTCGTGACCACCCGCACCGCCGGCACCCGCCTCCTGCTGACGGGCAGGGTCCTCGACACCGGTTGCCGCCCGATCGCGGGCGCTCGCGTCGACTTCTGGCAGGCCAATGGGAGCGGCAACTACGACAACGCCGGCTACCGCTTCCGGGGCTACCAGCTCACCGACCGGCAGGGGCGCTACCGCCTGCTGACCGTCGTGCCCGGGCTCTACCCGGGCCGCACGGAGCACATCCACGTGAAGGTCACGCCGCCGGGCGGGGGAACGCTCACCACGCAGCTCTACTTCCCCGGCGTCAGCCAGAACACGGGCGACGGGATCTTCGACCGCCGCCTGGTCGTGCGCCTCAGCACGTCCACCAAGCCCTGGCGCGCCGGCTTCACCTTCGTCGTGCGGCGGTAGGCGCCGGCCTCAGACGAGGATCGGGAGCCGCACTCGGAAGGTCGCGCCGGCGCCGTCCTCGCTCTCGACTTCCATCCGGCCCCCGTGCGCCTCGACGATCATCTTGCTGATCGCGAGGCCGAGGCCGGTGCCGGGGATGGCGGCGGCCTGGGCTGCGGAGGTGCGGTAGAAGCGCTCGAACAGCCGTCCCTGCTCGGCGGCCGGAATGCCCATGCCGTTGTCGGCGACCTCGAGCAGCGCGTGGCCGCCGCCGCTGCGCGCGCGCAGGGCCACTCGGCCGTCGCGGGGACTGAACTTCAGCGCGTTCGAGATGAGGTTGTCCATCACCTCGCAGAGCCGCGTGCGATCGCCGTGCACCGGGACCAGGTCGGCCTCGACGGTGAGCACGATCCCGCGCTCCTCGGCGGCCGGCCGGGCACCCAGGACGCACTCGGCGGCGAGCTGGCCCAGGTCGACCCGCTCCGGCTGCAGCCCCAACCGGCCCGCGTCGGCGCGCGCGACCAGGAGGAGATCGTCGACCAGGCGCAGGAGCCGCCTGGCGTTTCGGTCGACCACTGCGAGGAACCGCCGTTGCTCGGCGCCCAGGTCGCCGGCCTCGCCGTCCAGGACCGCCTCCAGGTATCCCAGGATCGAGGTCAATGGCGTGCGGAGCTCGTGCGAGGCCAGCGCGACGAACTCGTCGCTCGCCTGCTTGGCGCGCTCCTCGACGGTCACCTCGCGAAGGACGAAGAGGCGGCCGAGGAGTTCTCCGGCGTGGCCGTGCACGGGCGCGCTGTAGCGCTCGAAGCAGCGCCCGGAGGCGGCCAGCTGGTAGCGATCGAGGGCCTGGAGCCGGGGGTCGGCGACGAGC
>JAWVEW010000278.1:0-3434 GCA_033856495.1 Miltoncostaeaceae bacterium
GCGGAGGGGAGCGACCACGGGCGATGCCGGAGGATGTAGGCGTTGGCGCGAACGGGCGCGCTTCCGAGTCCATCGCTCACGCCGACGACGCCGTCAGGGAGCAAGCCGATCAGGTAGCCGGGCAGGCCGCGCCGCCGCACCGGCAGCACGACCTTGCCCGCAGCGACAACCCGAAGCGGGGGGCAGTTCATGATGTCCGGCCGGCGCTCGCGAAAGACGAGAACGCAGACGCCCCCGGGCGCGCTCCCCGCGGTCGCCGGAGCGACGTAGACACTGATTCCCGATCGGCGTGCGGCAAGCCGCCACGCCCCTCCCGTCGGCACGGGAAAGGACCTCGTGGCGGCGGGCAGCGCCGGCGGTCGATCCGAGGAGCGAGCCGGACGAGCGAATACCGAGAAGCGTGGCCGCGCCACCAGCGGTACGAATTGCTCGGGAGACGGTGTCGCGGCGGGCGCGGAGGGGCTCGGAGGGCGGCTCCGGGCCAGGAGGAGCGCGCCGACGAGTGCCAGGAGCGCGGCAAACATGGTCGCGCTCACCAGGGCGCCGAGTCGCCGGCGCGCGCGGCCGCCGCCCCGGCGAGCGCCCGAGAGAATGCGCGCCCGCTGCCCCTCCGCCTCGGAATCTGCCCACGCCCCGGCCACGCGCGCAGCCGGCACCGGGTTCGCGCCGCGAACCCTCTGCTCGAGGGCGGAGTCGTTCACGGCGCCTTCCTCCCGGTCGGTGCGATCGTGATCGGGTCGGGCGCGCCGTCGCTCTCGAGGGCGCTTTGCAGGCGTTGGCGGGCGCGGTAGAGACGGGTGGTCGCCGCCCCCGGGCTGCAGCCCAGCACCTGCGCGATCCCGGCCGCGTCGAGCTCTTCCCACAGCGACAGCGCGATCAGCTCACGATCGGTCGGCGCGAGCGAAGCGAATGCCCGTCGCAGCCCAGGCTCACCCGCCAGTTCGCCAGGATCGGGTGCGACCTCGACCCGCAGCGCTCCCAGGCGCCCCAGGAGCGCCCTGCGTCGACCCTCCCCGCGAAACTGGTTGGCGAGCACCCGACGCGCCACCGCGAGCAGCCACGTGCGCGGCTCCGCTGGCACCTCCTCCAACCGCCGCCAGGCGACCAGGAACGTCTCGGCGACCATGTCGCGCGCCAGGTCAGGCCGGCGTCGAAGGCCATAGGCGAGTACGGCGTCGTGGTGAGCGCGCCAGAGGGCATCGAAGCGATCCTGGTCGGAGGGTTGCGGGACGGGCACCTGATCATCCTCATGTCCGACTGGGATCCGATCTCACATCGCACCGAGACCGGCTCCGACGCCCGACGCCCTCTCGCTCGGTCCTGCGGTCGGCGCGCCGCTTTTCGCAAGGTAAGCGGGTTCCTTCGCAACCCTGCCCTCATGGAGGCCGCGCGGTCTCTGCGCCTCGCTGCCTCGTGAGCGCAGTCGATCTTGCCCTACGCTCGAGGGGCGCGGCGAAGGGGAGATGCCTTGGCGGTTCGGAGACAGGTCTTGGCGGCGGTAGCGCTGGGGGCGCTGACCTTGCCTGCCGCGGCGCTGGCCCCCCCGGTCCGGGCACCACATTTCACATGCCCGTGGTCGGCCGCGGTCGCGGCCCTCTGTCTCGCCTACGATGCACAGAACCTCGCCGACACCTTTCAGGATCCGCGGGCCGACGTGCGCGGGTTCGTCGTCACCGTGTTGCCGGCCAATCTGGGGCCGGACGCAGGCCTCCCCGCCTACGCCGTGTATCTCCGTGGAGACCTGAGCTTCGCCTTCGGCAGCGCGCCGGTCGCCACCACGGCCGTCGTCTTCATCGAGCGCTCGACGGGTCGTCTGCGCGCGGTCATGGGCGGCGCGGATGAGCTCGACCAGGTCATCCCGGGCTTCGCGGCCACGCGGGTCCACCGCCTGCCGGCGCCTCCAGCCTGGCCTGTCGATTGTGCGGTCCGGGCGCTCACCGCGAGCCAGGCGCGATTTGCACCGCGCATTGCCAAGGCGAAGGGCGTCGTTCGGATGGCCGGCACGCCGGCGAGGCGCCAGCGAGCGCTTCAGCTCCTGCGCCGCCTTCAGGCGCAGGTCGGTGCGTATACGAACCTCGTGGGCGGACGGTCGTGCTGAGCCGGTCTTGCGGCACTCCCTCGGCCGATCGCCGGCCGCCTCGGCGGCGAATCCGGATGTTCGGCCGCCGGCGCCGGAGGTTTGTCGACCGCACGGTTCACCACGATCGGTGCATCCAGGCGCCGAAGCTCCTCCTGCCGGTGAAAACCAGACGGCTGGTCCAATGCAGGCCACTCCGCCCTGCGTCACCAACGGCTGCAGCCCGTGTCTCCGCTACGGCCCCTCGCTGGCCTGGAGGAGCACTCCCTGCTCGCTGCGGACGGCCCAGTAGGCGAGCAGGCGGTGGTTGGGAAGCCCGACCAGGTGCGGCGTCACGATCTGCGTCTCCTGCGGGAAGACCACCACCTGCTCCGCGCTCGACCAGCCGCCGGCCGGCTCGTAACTGGCCGCCAGGATGCGCCTCGTGAGGAGCTCGGCGCGCATCGGGCTCACGCGCGGCTCGGGCCAGACGAGCGCCGCGCCGCCCGTCTCGTCGACGAGCCCCGCCACCGACCAGGGTATGGCCTCGATCGCGGTCGGGTCGTCGCGAGGATGGCCGCCGGGCGGCGCGGCGCGCTCGGCGAGCGTGACCGGCAGGGCCGAGGACCCGTCGAGCGCGAGCGCGGTCGCCTGGAGCGATGAGGCGCCGTAGCTTCGCGGCGTTCGCGAGTAGACGACGACGGCGCTGCCGTCCGGTCCCATGACGATCGAGGGTGAATCGAAGCGGCCGGCGCTTCCGAGCGGGCGCCCCGGCCGCCAGCGGCCGGACGGGCTCCGCGAGGCGAGCGCGAGCGCGACCCGCGCGCCGCGTTGGCGCCCGAGCACCGCGCGAGCGCCGCCGTCTGGAGCGATCGCCAGCGCCCACGGCGCCGCGCCGTGCTGGTCGGAAAGGAGAAGGCGCGCACGGCTCCAGACGCGCGCCGCCGGTGTGAGCCGCGCGGCGTAGGCGCGAGCCGGCGTACCCGGACCGCCGGGCGAGCTCCAGACGACCGCGGCGCCCCCGCCTCGAAGGGGCCACAGGCGAGGCGCCGATCCCGGCTCCGCCGCGCCGCTTCCCGCCACGGGGACAAGCAGCCGCCAGCGACCGTCCGGCGCCCGCACCGCAGAGTCGAGGAGCGACCGAACGCCGAACCCCCGCCAGATGACCACCACCCGCCCGCGGCGGTCGAGGAGAACGTCTGCGGAGAGCCCCGGCAGCGCGGCGGAGAGCGCAACCGGCGACGACCAGCGCCCGCCCGGCGTGCGGCTCGTGGCCTCGAGCACCGATCGCCGCGGTCCGCCCAGCTGCAGGACGACGGTCGCCCGGCCGGCGCCGTCGAGCACGACCCCAGCGACGTTGAGGGCGAAGTCGGGGTCG
>JAWVEW010000279.1:0-5675 GCA_033856495.1 Miltoncostaeaceae bacterium
CAGCGCCGGCCCGAGGGCCAGCTCCCGGCCGGGCCAGGCCGCCTCCGCGAACGGCAGGGGGTCTGCGAGCTCCACCACCACGTTCGCCCGGAAGCGGCGCCGATCGAGCGGCAGGCCGGCGAGCCCCTCGAGGGCCATCAGGGAGGCGTCGGTCACCAGATGGACGGCCGCGGCGTCGTGGAAGCCCACCGGGGCGCGCAGCACGCGCACGTCCCGGTCCAGGTGGTCGCGCAACACGCCCGCCAGCATCGGGTCCCCCGCGTCGAGGATCAGCCCATCGGGGGTCTCGACCTCGACCACCTCGCCCGCGTCGCCGTCCGCGCAGTGGGCCTGGAAGCCCAGCAGCCGCGAGGCGCGCCGCGCCGAGAGGGGCATGCCGTCCTCTGCGACGACCGCCAGGCGCCGGTCCCCGAGCAGCCCGAACGGCGAGAGGAAGGCCCGGCGCACCCGCTCCCCGCCGAAGGACTTCACGGGGAACCGCCACAGGTCGGCGACGAGACCGACGGCCTCCCACGCCGGCTCGGTCAGCGGAGCGTGACGACCAGGATCAAGACGACGATCAGGACCGCAAGCGCTGCGTAGGCCCAGCGCAGGGCGCGCCGGCGATACGCGGCGATCTGGCGCGCCGTCTCCCGCCGTCGCTCCAGCGACTCCGGGTCCGAGCCCGGCTTCGGCCACTCCTCGTCGTCGTCCCAGCCCACCGCAGCCAGCGTAGCGCGTGCTCCGGCGCCCGGGCGGGACCCGCGCGCGTTCGCGCACATGCACCGGTCTGCCGCCCCGAAAAACACGTCGAGGCGCCGCCCCCGGTCAGCGGGGGCGGCGCCTCGAGCCAAATCGCGTCAGGCGACGTCCTTGAGCTTCAGCGCCTCGGCCAGCGTGGCCAGCTTCTGCAGCGACTGGTTCTCGATCTGACGCACCCGCTCGCGGGTGACGTTGAAGGTCCGCCCGACCTCGTCGAGGGTCCGCGGGTGCTCGCCGCCGAGCCCGTAGCGAAGCTCGAGGATGCGGCGCTCGCGGTAGCTGAGCGTGTTCAGCACGTCGTGGAGCGCCTCGTTGCGCATGACCGCCTCGGCCGCGTCCTCCGGCGACACCGCCTTCTCGTCGGCGAGGAACTGGCCGAACTCCGACTCCTCGTCGTCGCCGACCGGCTTCTCGAGCGAGACCGGCGTCTGGGCGCTGCGCTTGATCGACTCCACCTCGTGCTCGGGCAGCTTGATCGAGTCCGCGATCTCCGCGTTGGAGGGCTCGCGGCCCAGCTCGCTGAGGAGCTTCCGCTCGGCCCGGTTGATCTTGTTCAGCTTCTCCACGACGTGGACCGGCATCCGGATGGTCCGCCCCTTGTCGGCGATGGCGCGAGCCACCGCCTGGCGGATCCACCAGGTGGCGTAGGTCGAGAACTTGTAGCCCTTGCGGTAGTCGAACTTCTCGGCCGCGCGCACCAGGCCGAGGGTGCCCTCCTGGATGAGGTCCAGAAACGCCAGGCCCTGGTTGCGGTAGTTCTTCGCGATCGACACGACGAGCCGAAGGTTCGACTCGATCATCTTCTTCTTGGCGGCCAGGTCCCCGGCCTCGATCCGCTTGGCGAGCTCGACCTCCTGCCGCGCCGTGAGCAGCGGCACCCTGCCGACGTCCTTGAGGAAGAGCTGCAGGGAGTCGGTGCTCGTATCGGCCTTGAGGTTCAGGCGGCTGCGGGGGCGATCGGCCTCGTCGGCGAGCTGGGCCATCCGCTCCCGCGCCTCGGCCTCCTCGAGGAGCTCGACACCGAGCTCGTCGAGGTGCTTGATCACGTTCTCGGCGCCCTGGTCGTCCAGGTCGAGGCCCTCCAGCGACGTCGCGACCTCGTCGATGCTGAGGAAGCCCTGCTCCTGGCCGCGCACGATGATCGCCTGCACATCGTCAAGCTCGACCATTTCCTTCAGCGTCATCTCAACCCCACCTCTCGGAATAGCCTGCAAGGGAGGCCTTTTGAGGAGCCGCCAATCCTGCAGAGCCGAACAGCTGTTCGACAGTTTACCGCTTTACTTCTTGAAGTCAACCGCCGAGCCTGCCACCCTGACTTGATCGGCCAGCCACCGTGGTGAGCTGAGCGACGCAGCCTATGAATACGCAGCTCGCGTGCCGACGGTTCACCCGCCGCCACGACTGCCATCCTCCCAGGCCGGGCTTAACTGCCGGTTAAGCCGGGGTAACTGGTGCGTGAACCTTCTTTGTGCCCAAAGTTGGCCCGGAGCTAACGGGTGCCCGGCCGAACGGCCTCCCTCTGCTCGAGGGCGGCGACCACACCGCGGGCCGTGCGGCCCAGCGGCGAGCCCGTGCCAAGCGCTGCCGCCCGCTTCCACGCCGAGAGCACCGTGGAGGTGTCCCGCCGGTAGACGGCCACCAAGCCCTGGTTGAAGGCTACCACCAGGCTGGAGGGGTGCTGCCGCGCCAACGCCGCCAGCGTCCGCGCCGCGCGGGTCAGCCCCGCCGGCCCGCGCGAGCCGTCCACCAGCGCCAGGCCCACCCGGGCCGGCACGTCGGCGGGATCGGCCGCCAGCGCGCGACCGTAGGCCGCCTGCGCGGCCGCGGCGTCGCCGATCCCCTGCTCGGCCGCACCGAGCCGGTCGAGGTTGAGCGGCGTCGGCGTCCGGGCGGCGAGGTCCCGCACCCTCGCGGCCAGCGCCGGCCCGTCCAGCTGCCGCAGGCCGGGGGGAAGCGGAGCGTCCAGCGCCAGCGCCAGGGGCGGAAGCGCGTCGAGGCCGGGCGCGGTCGGGGCGCCGCTGGGCACCGACAGCCGGCCGACGATCGGCTGCGCCGCGTCCGGCGGCGCCGATCCCGTCGGCCGGTCGAGGCGTGACACCACCACGAAGGTGACGGCGACGACGAGCGCCCAGACCCCCAGCCCGGTCAGCACCGCGCGCCGCGACGAGGGAGCGAGCAGCTGGCGGAGCAGGCCGGGAGGCTGGCGCGAGATCACCCGGGGATCCTTGCGCGCCGGCAGGTGGCGTCTCAATGCCGATTCGTGCCGAATGGGTGTCAAGTCCCATCCGAGGGACGTGACGAAGGCCGCGATTCGCGATCCCCCGCGCTTCCGGGGGCCGCGCGCTCAACCCGGGCTGCGCCCCTGCCGATGGGAGCGATGTGTCCACCCGCGCACAACCGGCGCTGCAGGGCGCGACCAAGCTCGAGCACGTGCTCCGAGAGGCGGTCGCCCGCGGGGCGAGCGACGTCCACCTGAAGGTCCCGGCACCGCCGGTGGTCCGCGTCGACGGCTCGCTGCGCCCGCTCCCGGGCTTCGGGCCGCTGACGCCGCGCGACACCGAGCGCTTCCTCGCCGAGATCGTCGCGCGCAACCCCGACCGGGCAGCGGAGTTCGCCCGCAGGGGCGAGGCCGACCTCTCGCACTCGATCGCAGGCCTCTCGCGCTTTCGCGTCAACGCCTTCCGGCAGCGCGGCGCCGTGAGCCTGGTGTTCCGCGTGGTCCCCGGGCGCGTCCTGGCGATCGCCGACCTCGGCCTGCCGCCCGTCGTCGCCAAGCTGGCCGAGGAGGAGCGCGGCATCGTGCTCGTCACGGGCACCACCGGCTCGGGCAAGACCAGCACCCTCGCGGCCATGATCGACCGCATCAACCGCGGGATGCACAAGCACATCGTGACCGTCGAGGACCCGATCGAGATCCTCCACGCCGATCGGCGGTCGCTGATCAACCAGCGCGAGGTGGGCCAGGACACCGACTCGTTCGCCGACGCCCTGCGGCGGGTCATGCGCCAGGACCCGGACGTGATCATGATCGGCGAGATCCGCGACCTGACCACCATGGAGACCGCGCTGAACGCGGCCGAGACCGGACACCTCGTGCTCTCGACGATGCACACGCTCGACGCGGTGGAGACCGTGAACCGGGCCATCGGCTTCTTCCCGCTCCACCAGCAGCAGCCGGTGCGGGCCATGCTGGCCGGCACCCTGCGCGGCATCATCTCCCAGCGTCTCGTGCCGCGGGCCGACGGCTCCGGACGCGTCCCGGCCGTGGAGGCGCTGGTCACCACCGGCCGCGCCCGCGACATGATCCTGGACCCCGAGCAGACCGGACGGCTGCACGAGGTCATCCGGGACGGCGAGTACTACGGCATGCAGACCTTCGACCAGTCGCTCTTCGGTCACGTGAAGGCGGGCGTGGTGAGCGTCGACGACGCGATGCGGGCGGCGAGCAGCCCGCACGACTTCAAGCTCATGCTGGAGGCCGGGGCCGCGCGCCGTGCGGTGACCGCCTGACCGGAGCCGTCGGTCGGCCCCGTCGCGGCCGGTGGTACGATGCTCGGACGATGCGCGATCCGGCTGCAGCAGCCGATCCGGAGTGTCCGGTCCTCGCGACCGCCCGCATCGTCGCCGGGAAGTGGACGCTGCTGGTGCTGCGCGACCTCGCGGGCGGCGCTCGGCGTTTCAGCGAGCTGGAGCGCTCGCTGGCCGGCATCAGCCCGCGAACGCTGTCCCAGCGCCTTCGGGCGCTCGAGGAGGAGGGGATCCTCGACCGGCGCGTCTACGGCGAGGTGCCGCCCCGGGTGGACTACCGGCTGACCCCGAAGGGACGGGACCTCGTCCCGCTCGTCCAGGCCATGCGCGAGTACGGCGCCCGCTGGCTGCGCACGGACTGCGAGGAGCAGCGGCAGCCCGCGGCGCTCGGCGCGGCCGGCGGGGACTGACCGCCGGACCGGAGCTCAGCCCGGCCGGCGCGTCCTGACGAACCGGAACGGGATGTGGAGGATGTGCGGCACCCGCCGGTCGAGCGCCGCGCGCAGCGCCTCCTGACCCTCGGCTGCGAGCATGTAGCCGATGTAGGTACGCGAGAAGAGCGCCCAGGCGCTCTCCACGTCGTCCATCACCGCGACCAGCTGCAACCCCCGCTCCTCGGGGGCCGCCAGCCCGACGGTCTTGAAGGCCGCGACGTCGTTGGGCTCGTTCGGGATGCTGGCGCGGCTCGCGCGGCCGGAGAGCCCGCCCCGCGCGTGACGGCCGACGACGGCCAGCACCGATCCCATCAGCCCCATGTCGAAGGGCCGGAGCTGATCGAAGGCGGCGACCGTCGCCACCATCCGTCCCCCCGGGCGCAGCACCCGCATCACCTCGCGCAGGAACGGCTCGAGGCTGCCCACCTGATCGAGCACCAGGCTCGCGAGCACGCAGTCGAAGCTGCGGTCCGGAACTGTGGTCAGCCGCTCGCCCCACCCTTCCCGGTAGATCACCGGCAGCCCCGCCGGCGTGCGTTCGCGGGCGAGCGCCAGGGCCTCGGGCACCGGGTCGACGCCCAGCACCAGGCCGTCGGGCCCGACCGCGGCCGCGGCCGCGCGGCTCGCGCCGCCGGAGCCGCAGCCGATGTCGAGCACCCGCTCGCCCGGCACGAGCGACGCCCAGCCGACGAGGCTCTCGTAGAGGTGCATTCCGCTGTTGCCGGGCAGCGGCGCGAGCGTGTCCTCGGTGGCGCCCGGGTCGAGCGCGTGGACGGCCCGGTAGAAGGCCCCGGCCAGCCCGCCGGCCAGCGGCTCGCCCGCGGCGACCCGCTCCCGGACCTGGGCGAGGACCGCGGCCGGCCCATCGGCGGACGGCGCCGGCGCGCCGTCCGCCGCGAGCCCGCGCGGCTCCTCGCTCGTCGCCGGCGGGGGGGCGGGCGTCGGCTTCATCAGACCAGGGATGCTACGCGG
>JAWVEW010000280.1:0-6908 GCA_033856495.1 Miltoncostaeaceae bacterium
GCACGCGCGCTGGCTGCGCCAGATGGGCCGCGGGGAGCCGGGCCTGGGCGCCGGCGCGGGGGAGGCGGTGGCGGTGAGCTGAGGGGGGGGCTACTCGTCCATCTCGGCCAGCACCGCGGCCTCGATCGCGGCGAGCTGCTCCACGAGGAGCGGCGAGATGGCGTCGGAGACCAGCACGGGACGGCAGGCAGGCGCGACGATGGGTGTGTGCATGGGGGGTCTCCGTCGGGAAATGGTGGTGGTCTGGGAGAGGAAGCTCAGGCCGCGCGGCCCAGGGCCTCCCGCGCGACGTCGCCGGCGACGTACATCGCGCTGTGCATCGACATGGAGGCGATGTCCTGCAGCGCGGCGCGCAGGCGCGCATTCTCCGTCTCGAGCGAGTCGTTCCGGCACTCGAGATCGTGGACTTCTGCGGTGCACTCGATGTTCACGGCATACCAGCTTCGGTCGGCGCGGGTGATCGATACTCCCATCGGCCCTCGCCGGCCGCCGCCGCGTCCCCCATTCGGGTGTCTCGAGCGCCAGATCGCGGAATTCATCCCTGCGAGCCGATGCCTGCGGCGCACCGCTCGTCGGCCGGCCCCAGCGTGACGATCTCGGGCATGCGGCTGAGGGCCAGCAGCGCCTGCGCCTCGATCTGGCGGGCGCGCTGAGGGGTGACGCCGAGCAGCGCTCCGACCTCCTGCATGCGCCGAACCTCGCCGTCCGCGAAGCCGAAGCGCAGCTCGACCACGCGGCGCTGGCGCTCGGGCAGCTGCTCGACCAGCTTGCGCAGCGTGCCGTTGAGCAGCCGCTCGATCACCTCCTCGTCTGGCGAGGCGGCCCCCTCGTCGGGTAGGAGCTCGCCGAGCGTGGTCTCGTTCTCCGCGCCCATGGGGCGGTCCAGCGACGTGACCACCTCGGTGGGACGACGAAGCCGCTCGACGACCTCGGGCGCGAGGCCGGCCCCGTGGGCAACCTCCTGGAGGCTCGGGTCGCGGCCCAGGCTCGCGCCGAGGCGCCGCTCGATCCCGCGCACCCGGTTGGCCGCCTCGAACACGCCGACCGGCAGCCGGATGGTCCGTGCCTTGTCGGCCACCGCCCGGGCGACCGCCTGACGTATCCACCAGGTGGCGTAGGTCGAGAACTTGTAGCCCCTGCGGTGGTCGAATCGATCGACCGCCCGCATGAGGCCGATGCTGCCCTCCTGGATGAGGTCGAGGAAGGGCAGCCCGCGGTTGCGGTGGCGCTTGGCGATCGAGACGACCAGGCGCAGGTTGGCCTCGGTCATCCGCTGGCGGGCCTGCGCGTCCCCCGCCTCGATGCGCTTGGCGAGCTGGACCTCTTCCGCGGCGCTGAGCAGGCGGAAGCCCGCGATCGCGCTCAGGTATGAGCCGAGATCGTCCGGGAGGGCCTCGGCGGGCTGCGAGCGGGGCTGCGCTCGCTCCTCGCTCGGCCCGGGGTAAAGGGCCTCCAGGGTGTGCCCTGCGTCGCGTCCGTGCATCTGCGGGCTCCCCGTCCTTGACCGCGGGCGACGGGAGCCGCCGCGGAGATCGATGTCGCTGGGCAGTCGCGCGTCGACGTCCGGTCTCGCGCGTGGGTTGCGAGGTCGCCGACCTGCGTGGCGCTTCTCGCAGGCCGAATGGTGACTGATCGCCCGCGTCGGTCCCACCCCCGACCGGGGGGGGACCCCTGCGCTGCCGCGGCGGAGATCAGCCGGTGACCGGAAACGTGACCGTGGGCGGCGGGGCGCTGCCTCGGCGGGGCAGCACGAGGCGCAGGCCGATGCGGATCAGGTTGGGGTTGGCGAGCGCGTTGCGGCGGACGACCAGGGTCACCGTGCGCGCCACCGAGCGGGCCGGCGCGCCGGGCGCGAGCACGAGCCGCCGCACGATCGAGGAGAGCGTGTCGCCCGGGCGGACCACGTAGGCCACCTCCCGGGGGGAGATCGCCACGAGGCTCCCGGGCCCCGTCGCGGGCAGGCGCTGCCCGGGAGCGGCGGGTACGGCCGGCGTGCCCGGGGTTGCCGGCGTGCCCGGAGTTGCGGGCGTGCCCGGAGTGGCCGGCGTGCCCGGAGTGGCGGGGGTGCCCGGAGTGGCCGACGTGCCAGGGGTGGCGGGCGTGCCCGGGGTTGCCGGCGTGCCCGGAGTGGCCGGCGTGCCCGGGGTGGCCGGCGTGCCGGGCGTGGCGGGGGTGCCGGGAGTTGCCGGCGTGCCCGCCGACGGTGCCGGCGTGGGGGCCGGCGCGCATTGCGCCCGCGTGACGGTGTTTGTGTCCAGGGTTACTGAGCCGTTTCGGGCCAGGAGCCGTCCCTGCACGGTTGCCCCCGTGGTGGCCGTGATCGAGGTGAGCGCCAGCACGTTGCCCCGAAAGACCGAGTTCGTGCCCAGGGTGGCCGAGCTTCCGATCTGCCAGAAGACGTTGCAGGCCTGAGCGCCGCCGATCAGGGTCACGCGGCTGGCGGAGGCGGTGGTGAGCGTCGATCCGACCTGGAAGACGAACACTGCGCTCGGGTCTCCCTGGGCGTCGAGGGTCAGGGCGCCGGTGAGCCCCAGCGACGAGGCCGAGCGATAGACGCCGCTCGTCAGGGTCTGCCCGCCCAGGTTCGCGGACACGCTCGCCGCCGGCCCGCGCCCGGCGGCGTCGTCGTAGGCGACCGTCAGGTCCGACTGGGCCTTCGCCGCCACCGCATCCGTCGGGTGCGTGGTCCCCAGGAGAGTGCCGGGCGGGAAGCCCGAGATCGCGCTGCCGGGGCTGAGGCCGAGGTCTCCGGTGAGGACGCTGGGGCCGGTGTTGGTGACGGAAGCACCGCCGAGCACGGCGAATGCGCCGGCGGTGCCGAGGCCCACCGGCGCCTGGGCGGCCGTGGCGGGGGCGGAGACCATGAGCGCCACCACCGCCGCCAGCGCGAGCAGCGCACCGGCGCCGAGGCGCCCCGTCGGAGCCGTGCCGGCCCGGTCTGCGTCGCTCATCGGGACTCCTCGCATCCGTGGGTCAGGGTGTCCAGGCCGCCCACGGCGCGGGCATCAGCCTCGATGCCGGCCCGGGGGGCCGGTGGCTGGAACGTCCGGGTACGGGTGACGAGCGCGGCTGCCGCGAGCGGCATCCGGCTCGGGGGTTGGGTTGCTCCTGGGGATGACCCGCCCACGTGCGCCTCCGCTGATGGAGGCCGCCGGGGTCTGGGGCAGCTCGTCTGACCGACCGGGCGTGTCGAGTGGGCAACCCGCCAGACTCGACGTTCGTGTCGAGAAGAAACTGACCTTAGCGCATCTCGCGCGGGCGGAACGAGGGCCGGCGGTCGGGCAGGCCCCCGGCGCCGGGGCGCCGGGGGCGAGAGGCTCCTTCGCCGGGGTCCTGCCGGTTACTCCACCCCCTCGAACTGGTGGTCGACGTTGCGGCCGGGGGGATCCTGGTGGCCGCCTCCGGGCAGCGCCGGCTCATTCGGCTCGGCCTGCTCCGGCCCGCTCTCCGCTGCCGGGCTCTCGGCCTGCTCCGGCCCGCTCTCCGCTGCCGGGCTCTCGGCCTGCTCCGGCCCGCTCTCCGCTGCGGGGCTCTCCGGCGTGGCGTCAGGGCCCTCGGCCTGAGGGTCGCCGGCCGGGTCGGCCGCCGACGGGGCCTCCTGGCCCGGAGTGTCCAGGGCCCCCGGCGCGGTGGCCGGGGCCGCCATCGCCGGTGCCGGCGTCGGTGTCTGACTCGGGCTCCCGCCCGCCCCGACGGCCAGCCCCGCGGCGAGGCCGGTGGCCGCCAGCGCGGAGACCGCGATCGTCGCGATGCGCCTGCGTCCTGCGAGCATCTCCTGCTCCTCTCGGTTGTCCATGCCGCGTCATGCGGCCTGGTCGAGACGGTAGGCGTCGACCCCTGACGTCACCGTGAACCGGTCCTAAATCCTGTTCATGAGACGCTCGCTCACGTGGTTCTCATGTCCCATGGCTTGCATTGACGAGGAGCCGCCGCTCGGGCGGCCGAGCCGGAGAGGCTGAGATGGCGAGATCGATCCAGGACAGCTCCCTCGTCGCAGGGGTTCTCGACGGCGCGCCGGCATGCGCATCCTGATCGTCGAGGACGACCGCAAGATGGCGCGGATCCTCGCCCATGGCCTGCGCGACGCCGGCCACGCGGTGGACGCCGTCACGGACGGCGAGACCGCCCTCCGCAGGGCGCTGGCCGGCCCCTATGACGCCATCGTGCTGGACGTGATGCTCCCCGGGCGCGATGGCCTCAGCGTCTGCCGGGGCCTGCGCGAGGCGGGCAGCGAGATCCCCGTGCTCCTCCTCACTGCGCGGGACGCCGTCCGCGATCGCGTGGCCGGACTCGACGCGGGCGGCGACGACTACCTGGTGAAGCCGTTCGCCTTCGACGAGCTTCTCGCCCGGCTCCGGTCCCTCGCCCGCCGCAGCGGCGGGCACCACCAGGTCCAGCTGCGCCACGGCGAGCTCGTCCTCGATCCGGCTCGGCGGCGCGTCAGCCTCGCCGGCGAGCCGGTCGAGCTGACGGCCCGGGAGATCTCGTTGCTGGAGGCGATCCTGGAGCGGCCCGGCGAGGTGCTCACGCGGACGCAGCTCCTGGAGCGGGTCTGGGACGAGCAGTACGACGGGCTGTCCAACGTGGTGGATGTGTACATGGGGCGCTTGAGGCGCAAGCTCGGCCGGCCCGGACGAGCGTGGCCGCTTCGCACGATCCGGGGGGCCGGCTATGTCCTGGACCCGCCGACCTAGGCTCGCCCGGGTCCCGCTGCGCTGGCGTGTCACCCTCGTGGCGCTCTGCGTGCAGGCCCTGATCCTGGCCGGGCTCGGCGCGTTCCTCCACCTGCGGCTCGGCCACGAGCTCGTCGGCGGGGTCGACGCCTCGCTGGGATCACAGGCCTCCCAGCTGCTCGGGGCGGCAGGCGGTGAGGGGGACTTCAGCGTCAACGGGGATGAGCTGCTCGCCGGCGTGCCCCGCCGCGAGGACCTGGCCCAGATCCTGGACCGCGGGGGCCGCGTGCTCCAGGGCGCGGGTCCTGCGGCCGCCGATCGTCCCCTCCTGGGCTCCCCCGAGCTCGCGCGAGCGCACGGCGCCCCGGTTCGGCTGACCCGCACGGTGCCGGGCCTCGGAAGCGTGCGGCTGCTGGCCGTGCCGGCCCCGGGCGGTCGCGTGCTGGTCGTCGGCGCCTCGCTCGAGGACGTGGATCGGGCGCAGAGCAGCCTGCTGCTCCTTCTCGTCGGCGGTGGCCTGGGGGCGATGGCGCTGGGCGGCCTTGGAGCGTGGTTCGTCGCCGGGCGCGCCCTGAGGCCGATCGACCGCCTGAGCGCCGCCGCGGCCGCGATCGGGGCCGACGACCTCTCCGAGAGGGTGCCCGTGCCGCCGACGGGAGACGAGGCGGCCCGACTGGCCCAGACGCTGAACGCGCTGCTGGCCCGCGTCGCGCGCGCGGTCCAGGAGCAGCGCGACTTCCTCGCCGATGCCTCCCACGAGCTGCGCTCCCCGGTGGCGGCACTCCGGGCCGAGCTGGAGGTTGCACTGCGCTCGCCCCAGACGCCGCGAGGGGTGCGGGGGACGCTCGAGAGCCTCCAGGACGAGGCGGACCGGCTGGCTCGCCTCACCGACGACCTTCTCGCGCTGGCAAGGGCCGACGCCGGGCGCCTGGAGCTCGTGCGGGAGCCGACCGACCTCACGGGCGCCGCCCTGCGCGCGCACAGGGTCCTCGAGGCCCGCGCCGCCCGCAACGGGGTCCTGCTCGAGCTGAGGCTGGCGCCGAGCGGCGTCTGGGGCGATCCCGACCGCCTCACCCAGGTCGCGCTGAACCTCCTGGACAACGCCGTGCGCCACACGCCGCGGGGCGGGCGGGTCACCCTCGGCACCGAGACGCGGGGAGCGGCGGCGCGGCTGGTGGTCGCGGACGAGGGCACCGGGGTGCCGACGGAGCTCGTACCGGTCCTGTTCCAGCGCTTCTCGCGCGGCGATCCGGCGCGTGGACGCGAGGACGGCGGCGCCGGCCTGGGGCTTGCCATCGCGGCGGCCATCGCCCACGCCCACGGAGGGTCGCTGGAGCTCGAGGCAACGGACGCGACCGGGAGTCAGTTCGCGCTGACGCTGCCAGCGCGGCCCGAGTAGGGCGGGAGGCCTGCACCTCCCCGAACGCGGGCGTCCCTCTCATGGGGGCCTCATCTGTCGGATGCCACGATGCGGCCACGAGGGCGCGGCGCACGAGTGGCTACGCTGGCGCCGGTACCAGAGGGAGGGGAGCACGGCGTGCGCGTGCTGGTCGTCGAGGATCAGGTGAGGATGGCGGCGGTGATCCGCCGGGGCCTGCAGGAGGAGGGGCTCTCCGTCGATGTGGTCGACCGGGGCGAGCAGGCCCTCTGGATGGCAGCGGCCACCCCGTACGACGCCGTCGTGCTGGACGTCATGCTCCCGGGCATCGACGGCTTCGAGACCTGCCGGCGGCTGCGGCAGCAGGGCGTCTGGACCCCGGTCCTCATGGTGACCGCCCGAGACGCGGTCGAGGATCGGGTCGCCGGGCTCGACGGTGGCGCCGACGACTATCTGACCAAGCCCTTCTCCTTCGCCGAGCTCATGGCGCGGCTGCGTGCGCTCGTGCGCCGCGCGCCCGGCGAACGGCCGACGGTGCTCGAGGCGGGGGACCTGCGCCTGGACCCGGCCACGCGCCGAGCGTGGCGCGGGGACACGGAGATCGAGCTCTCGGCGAAGGAGTTCGCGCTGCTGGAGACCTTCATGAGGCGAGCCGACGAGGTCCTCTCGCGCCTTCAGCTCCTGGAGAGCGCATGGGACTACGAGTACGAGAACCGGTCGAACGTGGTCGACGTCTATGTCGGCTACCTGCGCGAGAAGATCGATCGGCCCTTCGGGCGCGCCGACCTCGAGACCGTGCGCGGTGTCGGGTACCGGCTCCGAGATCCGTCGTCGGTCTAGCTGTGCCGATTCGAGCG
>JAWVEW010000281.1:0-17353 GCA_033856495.1 Miltoncostaeaceae bacterium
GCGGCTCGCTCGCAAGGTCCTCCGCCTCCAGCCCCGCCGCGCGGAGTGGCGGGGCGATGTCCTCCAGCGACGCGCCTTCGGCCTTCACCCCGAGGAAGATCTCGATCACGCCGCCGATCGCCATCACCACCGACCCGATCAGGAAGGCCAGCGCCACCGAGTCGCGGTTCGCCGTCTCGATCAGGCTGCCGAAGAGCAGCGGGCCGCTGATGCCGCCGACTGCGGTCCCGAGCGCGTAGAAGAAGGCGATCGCGAGCGCCCGCGTCTCCATCGGGAAGATCTCGCTGACCGTCAGGTAGGCCGCGCTCGCGCCGGCCGAGGCCAGGAAGAAGGTCGCCATCACGAGGCCGATGAACGACCACTCGTTCAGGACGCCGGCACGGAAGAGGAGCGCAAGGAGGACACCCAGCGCCGCCGATCCGATGTAGGTGCCGGCGATCATCGGTTTGCGGCCGATCGTGTCGAAGAGGCGGCCGAGGACGAGCGGCCCGAGGAAGTTCCCCGCGGCGAACAGCACCAGGAACACCGGCACGAAGCTCGTGGAGACGTCGTAGAAGGTCGTGATGAGGGTGCCGAGGTTGAACGTGATGCCGTTGTAGATGAAGGCCTGTCCCACGAAGAGCGCCAGCCCCAGCACCGCCCGCCGGGGATACATCCGGAACCCCACGTGCGCGATCTCCCGGAACGGGATGACATCGCGCTGGCGCACCGCGATCGAGGCGCCCGGCTCGGGCAGCGGCTGGCCCGTCCACCGCTCGACCTCCTGCTCGATCTCGTCGACCAGGCGCTCGGCCTCCTCCTCGCGGCCGTGGATGAAGAGCCAGCGCGGGCTCTCGGGAACGTGGCGTCGAACGACCAGGATCGCCAGGCCGAGCAGCGCGCCGAGCCCGAACGCCAGCCGCCAGCCGACGTCCTTCGGGAAGATCGCCTCGTCCAGGAGGAGCAGGGCCACGCCGGAGCCCGCCATCGAGCCGACCCAGTACGAGCCGTTGATCGCGAGGTCGACGCGGCCGCGGACGCGCGCCGGGATCAGCTCGTCGATGGCGGAGTTGATCGCGGCGTACTCGCCCCCGATGCCGGCGCCCGTGAAGAAGCGGCAGAGATAGAGGTACCAGGGCGCGAACGCGAACGCCGTGGCGACCGTGGCCGCGATGTAGACGAGCAGCGTCAGCATGAAGAGCTTCTTGCGTCCGAAGCGGTCCGTGAGCTGGCCGAAGAAGAGCGCCCCGAGACAGGCGCCGACGATGTAGATCGCGGCCGCCAGGCCGATCTGGCCGGCGTCGATGCGGATCCCGCTGCCCGGCTCGGTCATCCGGGAGGCGACGCTGCCGACGATCGTCACCTCGAGGCCGTCGAGGATCCACACCGTCCCGAGGCCGATGACGATCCGCCAGTGGAACCTCGACCAGGGCAGCCGATCGAGCCGCGCAGGGATCTGCGTCCGGACCACCCGCTGCGCGCCCTCGCTCACCGCCGTGGACGTACCCAAGATCGACCTGCCGGAGTTGCGATTTCCTACAAGTGCGCGAGGCGGCCAGTCGTGCAAGGGGTCCTACCGGCAAACCGCCGGCGCGCGCCCGACGGAAGGTCACTACGATGGGGGATGGCTCGACAGCCGCGGCTAGCCGATGAGGCAGTCGATGATCCCGGAACCGTACGCGCCCTTCCCGGGCGCCGGCGAGGATCCCCTCGGCCCCCGCACGATGTGGCGCTGGCTGGGGTGGCTCCACGTCGGCGGGGCGGCACTCGCGCTCGCCTGGCTCGGCCTCCTCCACGACGGGGGCGCCCACGCGCTCGCCATCCTCGCCGTGGCCGGCCCGGCCGCCCTCGTCGGCATCGCGATGCTGACCGCCCGGCCGGAGCGCCTGCCGGCGTTCACGGTGAGGGTCGCCCTGGCGTGCGCCTCGGTCCTCGTCGGCCTCGGGGTGGCGTTCAGCCCACCCGGGAACGGTGATCTGAGCTGCCTCTACCTGCTGGGAGCGCCCTACGCCTACGTCTTCTTCACGCGCCGTCAGGCCGTGGTCCAGACCGTGTTCGTGGCCCTCTCGCTGGCTGCCGCGCTCCTGTTCCAGCGCAGCCTGGCCGGGGGCGCCGCCGGCGTCTGGCCGGCGCCGGAGCTGGCTGCGCACTGGCTGGTCGTCGTGGGCAGCGGAATCGGCGTCGGCGTCCTCGCCCGCCGCCTGACCGAAACGCTCCGCGAGCACGCGGCGGCCGCGCGGCGCGGCTTCGAGGAGGCCGCCATCGGAATGGCGCTGGTCGGCCTGGACGGTCGGTTCCAGAGGGTCAACGCAGCGCTCTGCGAGCTGCTGCGGAGGTCGACCGGCGACCTGCTCGGCCGCTCGCTGGACGAGATCGCCCACCCCGAGGAGCCTCGCCTCGGCCCCTGGGCGGCACCAGAGGCGGTCGGTGGCGACAGCGTCACCGCGGAGCGCCGGTACGTGCGCCCCGACGGCGGAACCGTCTGGTGCACCGTGACGAGCCTCGTGATCAGGGATCGGGCCCGCGGCCCTCAGCAGCTCTTCATGCAATTCCGGGACATCAGCGTGCGCAGGCAGGCGGAGGAGGAGGCCAGCCTCCAGGCGGGTATCGTCCGCGCGGTGCTCGACGCGACGCCGGACGCGATTCGGCTGGTCGACCTCGAGGGCAACATCCTGCTCGCCAACCGGACCGTGGAGCGGATGCTGGCCGGGCTGGAGGGTCCGGTGGCCGCCGGTTCCATCCACGAGCGCGCGAACCGTCTCGCCGAGTGGACGACCGACCCGCAGGGCTTCCGGGAGGCGATGCGCGAGCTGGAGGAGAACCCCGAGCGGGAGGGCACGGGCGAGTGGGAGCTCTGCGGGTCCGGACGAGTGCTGCAGACGTACTCGACGCCCCTGCGCATCCCGTCGGCGCGCGAGCCGATCTTCGGGCGTCTGGTCATCGTCCGGGACGTGACCGCCCAGCGCCAGATCGAGCGCGCCAGGGACGAGTTCGTCGCCCTCGCGTCCCACGAGCTGCGGACGCCGCTCACGTCGATCCGCGGCTACCTGGAGCTCCTGATGGAGGGCGAGGTCGGCGAGGTGGCCCCCGAGCAGCTGGGGATGCTGGCGGTGATCGAGCGCAACTCGGACCGGCTGCTGCGCCTGGTGGACGACGTGCTTGCCGTCGCGCGCGGGGACGCGGGCCGCCTGGGCCTGGTGAAGGGCGAGGTGGACCTCGCCGGTCTGGCCGCGGCCTGCGTGCAGGAGCGGCTGCCGACCGCCGCGGAGCGCTCGATCACGTTGCGTGCGAGCGGCGAGCCCGCGCTCGTGCGGGGCGACCGGACGCGGCTGGCCCAGCTCATCGACAACCTGGTCTCGAACGCCCTCAAGTTCACGCCCGAGGGGGGCGAGGTGCGGGCGACCGTGCGCGTGGACGGCGACCGTGCAGTGCTCGAGGTGGCCGACACCGGCGTCGGCATCCCGTCCTCGGAGCAGCCGTTCCTCTTCGAGCGCTTCTACCGGGGATCGGCGGCGAGCGACGGGGCGGTCCCCGGCACCGGCCTCGGGCTCGCGATCGCGCGGATGATCGCCCAGGCCCATGACGGCCGCGTCGACGTGTCGAGCGAGGAGGGGCGGGGCGCCACCTTCCGCGTCGAGATTCCCCTGAGCGCCGGTACGGAGGTGCGGTCGCGGGCTGCATGACGGCGGCGCCGGCCGGTCCGCCGTCCGCCACCCGGTCCAGTACCGTGACGGCCATGCTCGCGTGCCGTGTCATGGGCCACCGGTTCCGCTTCCGGGCCGAGGGCGAGACCATGCGCTGGGAGTGCCAGCGCGGCTGCGGAGCCGGCGGCGAGAAGCGCTACCCGGCCGCGGCCGACGCGAGCCGCTATGCGGGGGCCTTCGATCGCGAGGACTCGCAGGACCTCGGGCGCCGCGCTCCGCTGGTGGGGCTCCTGCCGCTGCGCATCGCCCGGGCGCTGCGGCGGCGGCGCGAGCGCCGGTAGCGACGAGTTTCCCGCGCGCCCCGGCGGGGTAGCGCCGGACCATCGCGAAGCTTCTCTACCGCCCCTTCGGCACCCTCGTGGGCGCGCTTGCCGGCCTCCTGGCCGGCGCCATCTTCCGTCGCATCTGGAGCATGGTCAGCGACGACGAGGAGGCCCCAAAGGCGACCCGCGCCGGCGACCCCTGGACGCGGGTGCTGGTCGCGGCCGCGCTCGAGGGGGCGGTCTTCGCCGCGGTCAAGGCGGCGTTCGAGCGGAGCGGCGCGCAGGCGTTCCGCAAGGCCACGGGCGTCTGGCCCGGCGACGTGTGACCGATCACGAGACGGAGGTGCGTATGGGCAAGCTCTTCAAGTGGGTGCTCGGATTGAAGGCGCTGAAGAAGGCCTACCGGAAGGGCCGCGAGGACGAGCGCGCGGAGCGGCGGCGGGCGTGAGCCGGACCTGCGGCGGGCGCGGGCGGTCGCACCCGCTCCCTCGCTACACTGCCGCACCGTGAAGGTCGTCATCTCAGGCGGCGGGATGGTCGGCATGACGCTGGCGCGGCTGCTTCGGCTGCGCGGGTTCGAGCCGGTCGTCGTCGAGCGCATGCCGGAGCGGGCCTACGTGCCCCGCGGCTACATGCTCGGGTACCAGGGCTATCCGCCCCTGGAGGAGGTCGGCGTCCTCGACGAGATCCGGGGAGCGGGCTGGGACATCGCGCCCCGCCCGGACGGATCCGCCGTCGCCGTCGCCGTGGAGGTGGGCAAGGTGCTCCACGCGCTGGCCCGCGACCTGCCGGTCGTGTACGAGCACGTCGTCGCCGATCTGGTCCGCGACGGCGAGGGGCGCGTGGTGGGCGTCGTCGTGGAGGGCGCCGGCGGACGGACGACCTACGAGGCGGACCTTGTGGTCGCCTGCGACGGCGTCCGCTCTCCCGTGCGGGAGATGGCCGGGCTCGAGGCCCGTGTCGAGCCGCTGGCGGACGCGGCGCTCACCTTCATGAGCCCGACCACCGTCGACCGCTCCTTCTCGATGGCCTACCTCTCCGACGGCGGCCACATCGGCCTGCTGGGCTGGCCGGAGGGGTCGGCGGGCTGGCGCAGCGTGGACAAGATCGGCGAGGAGGCCGCCCTGGCGCCGGGCCTCGATGCGGTCAAGCGCATGTGGACGCGACTGCTCCCCGAGTCCGAGCCGGGAGTCGCCGGGCTCACCTCGATGGACCAGGTCCGCTACTCCGAGCCGAGCCTCATGACCTGCCCGCAGTGGTGGACGCCGGGCGTCATCATCATCGGCGACGCGGCCCACTTCTTCGGGCCCGAGACGGGCGTGAGCTCGGGCCTCGGGCTCGGGGACGCGCACGCGCTGGCGGAGGCGATCCGCCAGAGTCCCGACGACCCGGACGCCGCCTGCCGGAACTACGAGTACTGGCGGGCGCCGCTGATCAGGCCGTACGAGGCCATGGATCCGGGCCGGCAGCGGATGGTGCTGGCCGGCAGCGCCCAGGCCCGCCCCGAGGAGCGCTGGCCCCCGGCCGACTGAGCGCCGCCGGCCGGTGATCGTCGCGGGGCCCTGTAACGTCTTGCGCGCCTGGAGAGACTCCGGCAGCGGCGACCCGATCGTGACGCCGCTCAACAGCCGAGGGGGTTCTGAATGCCCGCCGAGTACCGCTGCGCCACCTGCAACGAGACGTTCCAGGAGGACACCGTCGAGGGCGTGCTCAAGCGCGCCGCCGCGCACAACCACCAGCACCACGGCGGTCCCGCGGAGATCACCCCCGAGCTCGAGGCCGCCCTCCGGGCCGACATCCGAGAGACCTGACGTCCGGGCGCGGGCGGCCCGCGCGGCCTCCGGCGCCGACTTCCGTGCCGTCACGGGCGCTCGCCGCACCGTGGCGGCACGCCCTCGGGGGAGGCCGTCCGAGGCGCTGATCAGCCGCTTCGGCATCTGACGGGCGGTTCGGGACCGGTCGGTTCGGGCAAACTTCGGGTTCATGGCGACGGACGACCTGATGAGCGACGCGCGCGTCGCCGCCCTGCTCGACCGGGGGGAGGAGCGGGGCTGCATCGACCTCACCGAGGTCGAGGACCTGAGGGAGCGCCTCGGCCTCGGCGAGGACGACGTCGCGGACCTCCAGGAGGGCATCGCCGCGCGTGGCATCGAGCTGCGCGACGACTGTGGACGCGAGTCGGTGCCGGCCAGCCGCTACGCGAACGGCGAGCTCGCCGGCTCCACGACCGACGCCCTCCAGCTCTTCCTCAACGAGGCGCGGCGCTACCCGCTGCTCACGCCCGCCGAGGAGAAAGAGCTCTCCAAGCGGATCGAGGAGGGCGACCGGGCCGCGCGCGAGCGCATGATCGCGTCGAACCTGCGGCTGGTGGTCTCCATCGCCAAGCGCCACCCCAACCAGGGGCTCGCGCTGCTGGACCTGATCCAGGAGGGCATCCTGGGCCTCATGCGCGCGGTCGAGAAGTTCGACTGGCGCCGCGGCTACCGCTTCTCCACCTACGCGACCTGGTGGATCCACCAGGCGGTGTCCCGCGCGCTCGCCAACCAGGCGCGCACGATCCGCCTGCCGGTCCACATGGTCGAGCACGAGGGGCGGATCACCCGCGCCGACCGCAAGCTGCGTCCCAAGCTCGGCCGCGACCCGACGGACGAGGAGCTGGCGGAGGAGAGCCGGCTGACGCCCGAGCGGGTGCGCGAGCTGCGCGATGTGACGCGAGCGGTGGCGAGTCTCGACCGTCCCGTGGGCGAGGAGGGCGAAACGACGCTCGGCGACCTGATCGCCGCGGAGGGCGAGGAGCCCTGGGAGGAGCTCGACGTGAGCCTGCGCGAGGAGGCGCTGCACCGCGCGCTGGAGACGCTTCCCGATCGCGAGCGGGAGGTCATCCGCATGCGCTACGGGCTCGACGGCGGCGAGACGCACACGCTGCAGGAGATCGGCGGGAAGCTCGGCGTCAGCCGCGAGCGGGCGCGGCAGATCGAGCGACAGGCGCTCGAGCGCCTGGCCGAGGCCCGCGAGCTCGCCGCGCTCAGCGAGGCCGCGTAGCGGCCGCCGCCGGCTGAGCCCCGGCGTGCGGCAGCTCCTCCCGAGGCTCGTCGATCCGGCCGACCCGCTCGACGTCTACGCCGACCTGCCCCTCGCCGCCGGCCGGCCGGCGGTGCGGCTGAACATGATCGCGAGCATCGACGGCGCCACGGCGGTGGCCGGCGTGTCAGGCCCGCTCGGCGGCCCGGCGGACCGGCGCATCTACCTCACGCTGCGGGCCCTGGCCGACGTGGTCCTGGTCGGCGCGGGCACCGTTCGCGCCGAGCGCTACGGCCAGGTGACGCTGCCCGACGACCTGCTCGAGGCGCGCCGCCGGCGCGGGGACGCCGGCCTCCCGCGGATCGCGGTGGTCTCGCGCTCGTGCCAGCTCGACTGGGAGGCCCCGCTGTTCACGGCCGCGAGCGCGCGTCCGGTCGTGATCACGGTCGCGGAGGCGCCGGACGACGCCCGGGCGCGGGCGGCGCAGGTGGCCGATGTGATCGTGGCCGGCGAGCGGCACGTGGACCTCGCTCTGGCGCTCGACGTCCTCGGCCGGGCCGGCGCCCGAGCGGTGCTCGCCGAGGGGGGGCCGACCCTGAACGGGCAGCTCGCCGCCGCGGGCCTGCTCGACGAGGTCTGCCTGACGGTTTCGCCGCTGCTGGCCGGCGGCGACGCCCGACGCATCCTGGCCGGCCCGGCGCTCCAGGACCCTCCCCGGTTCACGCTCCGCTCCCTGTGCGAGGAGGACGACTTCCTGTTCCTGCGCTACCGCGCCTCCCGCGAAGCGCCGCCCGCGGCGTGAGCCCCACCCGCGAGCAGCTGGAGGCGGCACGGGGCAGGACCGTCCCGGACCTGATCGCACCCGATCTGCGGGTGCTCTTCTGCGGCATCAACCCCGGGCTCACCTCCGGCGCGGTCGGCCACCACTTCGCCCATCCGGGGAACCGCTTCTGGAAGGTGCTGCACGCGGCGGGCTTCACCGACCGCGTGCTCTCCCCCTTCGAGGAGGCGGAGCTGCTGCCGCTGGGGCTGGGGGTCACGAACCTCGTCGAGCGGACCACCGCGGCGGCCGCCGAGCTGAGCGCGGCGGAGCTGCGGGAGGGGGCCGAGCGGCTGGCGGCCAAGGTGCGGCTGCACCGGCCGGAGGTGGTCGCCTTCCTCGGCCTCGGCGCCTACCGGGCCGCGTTCGGCCGCCGCACGGCCGCGCTCGGGCCGCAGGAGGAGGACATCGGCGGCGCTCGCGTCTGGCTGCTGCCGAATCCGAGCGGCCTGCAGGGCCGCTACGGGCTGGCGGCGATGGCGGAGGCCTTCGCGGAGATGGGGTCCGCAACTACCGGCCGAGCAGCCGGCGGGCGCGGATGAGCTCCGCCACCGACCACGCCTGGAAGGGGCAGCCGGTGGCGCCGTGGGGCGCGTCGCCGTCGGCGGTCTCGGACACGGAGCCGAGCCCCCATTCGGCCACGTGCAGCTCCAGCCCGTCGAGGACGCCGTCCACCGGGACGCCGGTGCGCAGGGCCGCCTCGACGTAGGGGCCGATCAGCCAGGGCCAGACGGTGCCCTGGTGGTAGGCGCGGTCGCGCTCGGCCGGGCCGCCGCGGTGACGGCCGAGGTAGCGCGGGTCGTCGGGGGCCAGCGAGCGCAGGCCGAGCGAGGTGAGCAGCGGTGCGCAGGCCCGGACCACGCGCTCGTCGGCGAGCGGCGCCTCGGGCAGCGAGACCGCCAGCAGCTGGTTCGGGCGCAGCGTCGGATCGTCGCCCTCGGGGCCGTCGATCACGTCGCGCAGGGAGCCGTCCGGGAGCGGGAAGCCGACCCGGAAGGCGCCCCGCGCCCGGGCCTCGATCCGCTCGAGGGTCGCCGCGTCGCGCCCCAGCCGGCGCAGGAGCCGGCCGATCCGGGCCAGCCCCGAGATCCAGAGCGCGTTCACCTCCACCGGCTTCCCGGCGCGCGCCGTGACCGGGATGCCGTCGACGCGGGCGTCCATCCAGGTGAGCGCCCATCCCGGGGCGCCCTGCGTGACCAGCCCGTCCACCGGGTCGACGCGGATCCCGAAGCGCGTGCCCGCGACGTGGCGCTCGACGATCGCGATCAGCGCCGGCGCCAGCGCCGCCGCCAGGTCCAGGTCGCCGGTGGCCTCGACGTGGCGGGCCACCGCGTGGAGGAACCACACCGCCGCGTCGACGCTGTTGTACTCGGCGCCGCCGGCATCGGCGGTGTTGGGGAGCATTCCCTCGCTGACCGAGGCGGCCGACCGCTGCAGCAGCAGCCGGCCCTCGTCGGCGCGGCCGGTGGCGAGGAAGAGCCCCTCGTAGGCGGTCATCGTGTCGCGGGACCAGTCGCCGAACCAGGGATAGCCCGCGACGACGGTCGGCCCGGCCACCACGAAGCGGTCGGCGGCCAGGGCCAGCTGGGCGTCGACGCCCTCCGCCGCGCCGGCGCGGGCCGCCACCGCACGGGCGCGGGCGCGGGCCGCCGCCACGATCTCGTCCGCCGGCGCCGGCGCATCGGCCAGGTCGCCCGCCCACGCCTCGACCTCCAGCGCCTCGCCCGGACGGAGTTGGGCGGCAAAGCGCCCTGCCAGGAACAGGTCCTCGAGCGGGTTCAGGCCGCGCGCCGCCTCCTCCCGGTGGCGCACGCCGCGGTACCAGACCCCGGCCGGCGCGTACCCCGGCCCGCGCACCTGGTAGGCGCCCTCGAAGACGAAGCCGTCCGCGAGCCGCTCCACGACCGCATCGCCGGCCGCGACGCGCTCGCCGTGGACGTCGCGCCAGGTGCACAGCGCCTCGAGCTCCAGCCGCACCGGACGGGGCGAGCGCACGAGCCGGTGCACCACGCCGACCGCCGGCCGGCCGTGGACCATGGCGAGCGTCGCCTCCAGCGCCACGTCGCCCACCGACCAGCGCCAGACCGGCAGCCCGTCCCGCAGCCGGAAGCTCTCGAGATGGACGTGGCCGGCGGGCTCGACGGCGCCGTCGGCCCATTCGTGCGTGGCGAGCGGCACCCGCCGATCGCCCAGCACGAGCACCGGGTCGAGGCGCGCGAGGCCCAGGCGACGGCCGATCGGGGGCGCCGTCGCGACGATCAGCAGACCGTGGTAGCGGCGCGTCGCCAGCCCCGCGACGGTGCCCATCGCGAAGCCGCCGAGCCCGTCGGTCACGATCCACTCGCGGCTCGCGGCCGCCTCCAGCGAGCCGGTGACCTGTCGCCCCAGAACCGGACCGCTCATCGCGCGGTCGGGCGTCCGGAGGCACCGGATGCGACATTGTCCCCGCGATGGGCGACGAGGAGCGCAGGCGGCTCGAGGAGATCGGCGATCGGTGGCGCCGGTGGGGGCCCTACGTCAGCGAGCGGGCCTGGGGGACCGTCCGCGAGGACTACAGCGCCGATGGCACCGCCTGGGAGCACTTCCCGCACGACCACGCCCGCTCGCGCGCCTACCGCTGGAGCGAGGACGGCCTCGCCGGCGTCTGCGACGACCAGCAGGCCCTCTGCCTGGCGCTGGCCTTCTGGAATGGACGCGACACGATCCTCAAGGAGCGGATCTTCGGGCTCACCGGCAACGAGGGCAACCACGGCGAGGACGCCAAGGAGCACTGGTTCTACCTGGACAGCACCCCCACCCACTGCTGGATGCGCTGGCGCTACATGTATCCGCAGGCCGGGTTCCCCTACGACGAGCTGGTGGCGGAGAACCGCCGGCGCGGACGCGAGGAGCCCGAGTACGAGCTGCTCGACACGGGCGCCTTCGCGGACGACCGCTACTGGGAGATCACCGCCGACTACGCGAAGGCCAGCCCCGAGGACCTCTGCCTGCGGATCGGGGTCCGCAACGCAGGGCCGGACGAGGCGGCGATCGACGTGCTGCCGACGCTCTGGTTCCGCAACACCTGGTCGTGGGGCCTCGACGACCGCAGGCCCCTGCTGCGCCTCGACGGCCGGACGATCGTGGCCGTTCACCACCAACTCGGGCGAATGGAGCTCGCGTGGGACGGCAGCCCCGAGCCGCTCTTCTGCGAGAACGAGACGAACGCGGGCCGGCTCTGGGGCGTCGAGGGCTCGACGGCCTTCCCCAAGGACGGCATCAACGACCACGTCCTGCACGGTGCGCCGACGGTGAACCCGGAGCGCACAGGCACGAAGGCCGCGCTGCGCCACCGGCTCACGGTGCCCGCCGGAGCGACCGCCGAGCTGCGCGTGCGCCTGGGACGGGAGGCCGGCGACACCGGCGCCGGGTTCGAGGAGGTGATGGCACGCCGCCGGCGGGAGGCCGATGCGTTCTACGCGGAGCTGACCCCGCCCGGCACCGGCGCCGACGAGGCCGCGGTGCTGCGCCAGGCGCTGGGCGGGATGCTCTGGTCCAAGCAGTTCTTCCACTACGACGTGGAGCGCTGGCTCGACGGCGATCCGGCCGGGCCGACGCCGCCGGCGTCGCGCCACCAGGGGCGCAACCGCGACTGGCGCCACCTCAACAACCACGACGTCATCTCGATGCCGGACAAGTGGGAGTACCCCTGGTACGCGGCCTGGGACCTGGCCTTCCACTGCATCGCGCTCGCCCACGTGGACGCCGGGTTCGCCAAGGACCAGCTCATCCTGATGCTGCGCGAGTGGTACATGCACCCCAACGGCCAGCTGCCCGCCTACGAGTGGGCATTCGGCGACGTCAACCCGCCGGTGCACGCCTGGGCCGCGCTGCGCGTGTTCGAGATCGACGGCAGCCGCGACCTTCAGTTCCTGGAGCGGGTGCTCCACAAGCTGCTGCTCAACTTCACCTGGTGGGTGAACCGCAAGGACCTGCTGGGCCAGAACGTGTTCGAGGGCGGCTTCCTCGGCCTCGACAACATCGGCCCCATCGACCGCTCCGCCCAGCTTCCGCTGGGTGGCCGCCTCGAGCAGTCCGACGGCACCGCCTGGATGGCGATGTACTGCCTCGACCTGCTCGAGATGTCGCTGACGCTCGCCCGCCGCGACCCCAGCTACGAGGACCTCGCGACCAAGTTCCTCGAGCACTTCGCCTACATCTCCACCGCGATCCACGAGCGCGGGCTCTGGGACGAGCAGGACGGCTTCTATTACGACGTGCTCCAGATCGACGGCGGCGAGCGGCTGCCGCTGCGCGTGCGCTCCATCGTGGGGCTGCTGCCGCTGGCGGCCACCACGACGCTCGGGCGGGAGACGCTCGAGCGGCTCAGCGGGTTCGCCGAGCGGCTGCAATGGTTCGTGGCCCACAAGCCGCACTTCGCGGCCAACATGGCGCACGTGTACACGCGCGACGGCCGCGAGGGGCGGCTGCTCTCGATCGTCTCCCCAGAGCGCCTGCCCCGCATCCTCGCGCGCGTCCTCGACGAGACGGAGTTCCTCTCGCCGCACGGGATCCGCTCCCTCTCCGCCCGCCACCGCGCCGAGCCCTTCACGCTGGCGGTGGGCGACGTCCGTGCCTCGGTCGGCTACGAGCCGGCGGAGTCCACCACCGGTCTCTTCGGCGGCAACTCGAACTGGCGGGGGCCGGTCTGGTTCCCGGTCAACTACGTCGTGCTGGAGGGGCTGCGCCGGTTCGCGCGCTACTTCGGGGACGACGTGAGGGTCGAGTGCCCGACCGGAACCGGTCGCCTGCTGACGCTGTCCGAGGTCGCCGACGAGGTCGCCGGGCGGCTGATCGGCATCTTCCTGGCGGCACCGGACGGCCGTCGGCCGGTCGCCGGCGACGCGGAGCGCTTCCGCTCCGACCCGGCGTGGCGCGGGCTGATCCCGTTCCACGAGTACTTCCACGGCGACACCGGGGCCGGGCTCGGCGCCTCCCACCAGACCGGCTGGACGGGGCTCGTGGCCGACCTGATCCTCGGCCGCGCCGGGGCGCCTACCGCGTCAGCGCCGGCACTCGCGCGAGCGGCAGGCTGACCCGGAAGACGGCGCCCCCGTCGCTGTCGCTCTCGACGCCGATCCGGCCGCCGTGGGCCTCGACCAGCATCTTGCTGATGCACAGGCCGAGCCCCGTGCCCGGGATCGCGGCGGCCATCGCCGCCTCGGCGCGGAAGAAGCGCTCGAAGAGGCGCTCCTGGTCGGCGTCGGAGATGCCCATGCCGGTGTCGCGCACCTCGAGCACCGCCTCCTCGTCGCTCGCGAACACCCGCACGCCGACCGCGCCCCCGGGGGGCGTGAACTTCAGGGCGTTCGAGAGCAGGTTGTCCACCACCTCCGACAGGCGGGTGCGGTCGCCGTGCATGAGCAGCGGCTCGGCCTCGACCGTCAGCGCGATCTGGCCGGCGTCCGCCCGGGGCTGCGACGCCTGCGCGCACTCGAGCGCCAGGTCGCCGAGGTCCAGCTCCTCCATCTCGAGGCCCAGCCGCCCGGCGTCGACGCGGCTCACGAGCAGCAGGTCGCCGACGAGCCGCAGCAGCCGCTGCGCGTTCCGCTCGATCACCCCGAGGAAGCGGTCCTGCTCGGGCGACACCCTGCCCACCTCGCCGTCCCTGACCGCCTCCAGGTAGCCCAGGATCGAGGTCAGCGGCGTGCGCAGCTCGTGCGAGGCGAGCTGGATGAACTCGTCCTTCACCCGCTCGCCATCGCGCTCCTCCGTGACCTCCCTCGTGACGAACATGCGCCCGATGATGGAGGCGGGATCGCCGTCCAGGCGCACCGGGGCCGAGTAGAGCCGGAAGACGCGGCCCGATCCCGCGAGCTCGAAGTCCACGCGGTCGCTGCGGTCGGGTCGCTCGCGCAGCGCCTGCATCGCGGAGCGGAGCCGCTCGGGGTCGGTGCTGCGCTCGATGAGCTCCTCCACCCGCGCGTAGGCGTCTGCCGCGTCGTTGTCCGCGGGCCAGCCGGCGAGCTGCTCCGCGGCCGCGTTGGCGATCACGGTGCGGCCGGAGAGGTCGACCATCCGGATGGCCTCGGGAGTGGTGTCGAGCACGGCCCGGACGATGCTGGCCTGCCGTGCCTGCTCCCGCTCCGCGCGCACCCGCTGGGTGACGTCCTTGACCGTTGCCAGGAACCCGGCGACGTCGCCGCGCTCGTCCTCCACGACCGAGGCCTTCAGGATGACCGGGAACCGCTCGCCGTCGCTGCGGCAGAAGAGGAGGTCCCACTCGCCCGACCCCTCGCGCTGAACGCGCTCGAAGCCGCGCCGAAGGCCGTCCATTCCCGCCTCCGGCCAGTACGGGTACGGGGCCCCCACGCCGATCAGCTGGTCCCGGCTGAACCCGGTCATCTGGCAGAAGCCGGGGCTGACCTCACTGATCCGCCCGTTCGGTGCCAGCATGACGAACCCGTCCTGCATCGCGCCGACCAGGCCCCGCACATAGTCGCGCTGGCGCCGCAGCGCCTCCTGCCGCCGGTTCCCGATCGACAGGAGCAGCGCCACCAGCGCGGCGAAGAGCCCCCCGGCGGTCAGGATGCCGGCCGGCAGCAGGAGCGTCGAGCTCGAGGCCGTCTTCACCCGGACGGTCCAGGCGCGCCTGAGGATGGGAACCTCCTGCGAGCTCGCGTCGGCGAGCTGTCCCGACGGCCCCGTCACCGGGCGGCCGTGGTCGAGTACCTGCATGGTCGCGCCGGCAGGGAGATCGGCGCGCGCCCCGCCGACCAGCGCCTCGGTGCGGTAGGCGGCCGCCACGAAACCGAGCAGCCGGGCGCGCCGCTGGACCGCGCTCCCCGGCCTCGGGCCGGGCGTGTAGGCCGGCGCGAAGAGGATCACCGAGCCGGCCCCCAACATGGGCAGCTCTGCCGAGAGCGTCGGCTCGCCGCTGTCGCGCGCAGCCGCGAGGGTCCCTTGCATCTCGGGCAAGGTGGCCAGGTCCAGGCCGAGGATCTGATCCGAGCCCGGGGCCTGCCAGGGCGCCAGGTAGAGCAGGGGGTAGTACTGCGGGCGGCGTGCGGCGGTCCGCAGCTTGGTTCCGGCGGGATCGCTGATGCGCCTCCCGAGCGCCGCCTCGAAGCCCGTCCGCTGCGCCGCGGCCACGCGGGGGATCCAGCCCAGGGCGAGCAGGCCCGAGTAGCCCAGCGAGACGCCGGCGAAGCTCCGGAACTCGGCCCGGCTGACGTGCGGCGAGGCCTCGAAGAGCGCCCGAGCCCCGACCACCAGGTCGGCGGCCTGCTCGACGCGCTGGCGCAGGAGGTCCCCGATGTGCTCGGTCAGATGCTCCTGGGTCTCGATCGCCCGCTGGTTCCCGAGGTGATCGACGATGCCGGCGGCGAGCACGGCGCCGACCAGGGCGAGCAGGACGATGGCGAGCTGAAGCGGTCGCAGGCGACCCGATGCCCTGCCGAGCCCCGCAGGCGGCAGCGCGCCCGCGTCCGGACGGCGATCGGCCGCGGCCCGGGGGCGGGCGGGCCGCCGCAGACGGCGCGGGACGTGGGCGCGGAGGTTCCAGGGCACTTCCTGTTCATCGACAACGGGAGCGTCGAAGTGATCGATCCGCGGGACATTCTTTCGGGGTCCGGTCCGATGAAACCGGCCTCCGTCGCGGGAATCAGGGGCGAAGGAGCAGCTTTCCCCGAACGCGTCGGTCGCGGAGGCGGTGGTGGGCCTCCGCTCCGCGCTCCAGCGGCAGCACCTCGTCGATGCGCACCCGCAGGCGCCCGGCCGCCACGGCCTCGATGCAGGCGCGCAGCGCCGCCGCCAGCTGCTCCGGCGCGGAGGCGAGGCCGCTGTAGCCGAGGACCGACAGCCCCTTCCGGTAGAGCTCCCGGAGCTCGAGCTCGGCCCGCGATCCGGCCGAGGTGCCGAAGAGCGCCAGCCGCCCGCGGGTCTCCAGGATCCGCACCCCCAGCGCCGTGTAGCCGTCGCCGAGAGGATCGAACACCACGGTCGGCGTCAGCGGCGGCCGGGCGTCGGCCAGCCCGTCGTCGCCGAGCACCCACACGTCGTGGGCGCCGTCCTCCCGGATCGCGCTCGCCTTGTCCGGAGACGAGGTCTGGCCCCAGACCTCTGCCCCGGCGGCGCTGGCGAGCTGAAGCAGCAGGCTGCCCACGCCGCCCGACGCCCCCAGCACCAGGACCCGATCCCCGGGACCGAGGGGGGCCACCTCGTGCACGAGCCGCCACGCGGTCACCCCGGCCACGCCGAGCGCCGCCGCCTGGGCGAGGTCGACCCCGTCCGGCAGCGGGATGCAGGCGGCCTCGGGAACCGCCGACCGCCCGGCATAGGTGCCGTCGCGCCGCACGCCGAGGCCGTGCCCGTGGGCCACCACCGGGCGGCCGTCGACACGGCCGCTTCCCTCCACGCCGGGGATGAGGGGGAGCCGGGTTCCGGGCAGCTGCCCGGCGCAGACCCACAGGTCCAGCGGGTTGACGGAGGCGTACTCCACCTCGAGCAGCACCTCCCCCGGTCCGGGGCGCGGGTCATCCACGTCCCTCAGCCGCAGCGGCTCGCCGAACCGCTCGCACACCAGCGCCCGCATCGAACCTCCCGCCGCGTCCCGCCGCCGTCAGGTCATGCCCAGGGCAGCTGCTCCCAGTCCGGCGGCCGCCCGGGGACCGGCCACTCGTACCCGGCGTAGGCCTCTGCCGGCACGGTGGTCTCCCGCTCTGCCCCGGCCTTGTGGCGGCGGGCCAGCTCCGAGGCCGGGTAGACGGCGCTCCAGTCCGGTCCGCGCGTGCCGGTCATCAGCACCACCGACGGCCCCTCCCCTGCCCCGACCACGATGTGCGCCGTGTGCGGTGGACAGTGCACGAGGTCCCAGGCCCGAAGCGGCCGCTCCCGGCCCTCGACCAGCAGCAGGCACTCCCCGCTGAGCACCAGGAAGTCCTCCTGCTGCGACTCGGCGTGGTAGAGCCCCGCCGCCTGCCCGGGCTGCAGCACCCGGATGTTGAACCCCAGCTCCGGGAACGGGGCCTCGGGCCCCTCGAAGCGGCACGCGGCGCCGAACGTCTCGTGCGTGAACCAGGCGGCGTCGCGGACGTTGACCACGAACCAGCCGTCCGCCGCCGGCGCCAGTCCGGACGGCGTCTCTTCCAGACGCGCTTCCTCGGGCACGGGTCCTCCTTCGCTGACGACACGTGAGTACAACGTATGTTCCTACGCCGAAGCCCCAGGCACTGGCTCCCCTCGTCCGGTCGATCAGCCGGTGTCGCTCGGAAGGAGGAGGAGCGCGCTGGCATGACGAGGTCGCGCGGCACCGAAATGCCGATGGTCCAGGGTGGGCGAGCTTCGGCTCGCCGAGACGTTCGAGGACCGCGACGACGGCAGCGTCGACGAAACCAAGCGGGAAGTCGCGGCACTCGGTGATGAGCGCTCGCGTGCGGGCGTCGTCGCCGGCGACGGGATCGGCGACCTGAAGCGCCCCCTCCGCAACGTCGGCGAGGAACGCATCGAAGGGCGCCGGGCCGAGGCGACGGGACGAGAGCCACTCGAGCTCGACCGGGACCGGCGCCGGAACGACGAGCGGTTCCTCT
>JAWVEW010000282.1:0-2983 GCA_033856495.1 Miltoncostaeaceae bacterium
ACTTCTTCCGCGACATCCGCGTGCGCATCTCGAAGGTCACGCTGCCCGGCCGCGTGCAGGGCGCCGTCGACGACGTGCAGGCCCAGTACGTGGCCGTCAACGGGGCCAAGGCGCAGGTGCAGCGCGCCGAGTACGACGCCAAGCGCAACGACGTGCTCGCCGACACCTACAACCGCAGCCCCGCGCTGGCGCGCATCGAGGAGATCCGGGCGGCGCCGAGGGGCTCGACGATCGTGCTCACCGGCAGCGGCGGCAAGGCCCCGGGGATCAACGTCGGCGGCGGGTGATCCTCCCCGGACGCACCGCGGGCGGCGGGCCCATGATGGCGCCCGCCGCCCGCGGTGAACCGTGGTGTCGCCCCGGCGTCAGCCGGCGGCCGGAAGCGGCGGCCAGAACTGGTTGACCGCCGCCTCGGCCTTGGTGTCCTGGGCGAGCGCGTCCTGCACGACGCGGCGGGCGCCGGCCCCGAGGGTCGTGTCGGCCAGCGTGCCGTTGACCTGCTGGAGCTCGTCGTCGATCAGCGGGATCAGGCCCGGCATCACCGTGGCCCACGCCGAGCCGGTCGGCGCCGTGCCGGCGGCGGTGGCGACCGCGCCACCCGCCGCCGCGGCGGGCGCCGGCGTGTCGATGGAGTGGATGTAGGCGATCGCCTGGTCGCGGCCGTTGAGCGCGGTGAACAGCGTGGTGCTCAGGCTGCTCAGCAGCGTGCTGTGGGCCGTGTCGATGAGGCCCGTGGCGAGCGTCGCCATCCGGTGCTGCAGGCTCAGGACCGCGAACGCCGTGTCCTCGGGCGACGCGACGGCGCCGGCGACGGCGCCGCCGGCGGCGTGTGCCCGCAGCTTCCCGTGGATGCTGCGGATCTTCAGCCGCCCGGAGCGGGTGAAGCTCTGGGGGTGGAAGGCGGCATCGGCGGCGACCGGCGGCGGGGCGTTCTGGATGACGTACTGCGCCGCGGTCCAGGCCTTCTTGATGTTGGTGCGCGCCGTCATCAACGTGCTCGCCGCCAGGTTCGGATTGTGCTCGTCGGCGTACTGGGTCGCGCGGTCCAGCGAGGCCTGGACGCGGACGAGCCGCTCGTTGACGATCGACGGGTAGGTGACGACGACCGGGGCTCCGCCGGCGGCGTGTGCCGACGGGGCAGCCTGGGCGGCGAGGGGGGTCGCCGCGGTGAACGCGGCAGCCGTGGCCAGGGTGGCGACGACTCGTGACGAGACCATGGGAGGCCTCTCCTTTCGTGGGGGTACGGAGCGCGGCAACGTACGCCCGCGCCGGTCCGCTTCCGGGGGACGGCGGCGGCCCAGGGGGCGCCGGGGTGCCCGGCCGCCGAGGGTCGCGGCCGTAGCGTTCGCGCATGCCCTCCGCCTTGCTGCGACGCGCCGTCGCGCTCTGCTTCTCGGTCGTGGTGGCCGTGGCCGTCCTGGCGCCGGCCGGTCGCGCCGACCCGCCCGCGGGCGCGCGGCTGCCGGACCTCGACCAGGAGCTCCCCAGCCAGCTGGACGTGTCGCTGAGCGGTGCCGGAGCGCACCCCTCCTACCGGCTCGGCTTCGGCTCGGGCGTGCGCAACGTCGGCACCGGCCCGCTGATCATCGACGCCCACCGCGCGTCGACCTCGGCGCCGATGGTCGGCGACCAGCTCATCGAGACCGACGGCGGGGAGGCGACCGTGCCCGGCGCAGGGACCATGCGCTACGTCCGCTCGCCCGACCACCAGCACTGGCACCTGCTCGGCTTCGACCGCTACGAGCTGCGGCGCGCCGGCGGATCGCGCGCGCTGGTCCGCGATCGCAAGACCGGGTTCTGCCTGGGCGATCGCTACCGGGTGACGACGCGCAGCGTCCCGCAGACCGCGCCGCAGGCGACCTACCGCTCGCGCTGCGGGCTCACGCATCCCGAGCTGCTGCGCGTGCGGGAGGGCATCTCGGTGGGCTACGGCGACTTCTACGCGGGGCACATCGAGTACCAGGACCTGCCGCTCACCGGGCTGGGTGACGGGCGCTACGTGCTCGTGCACCGCACCAACGCCGACCGTCGGCTTCGCGAGTCCGACTACGGCAACAACGCGGCCTCGATCCTGCTGGACCTGCGCTGGCACAACGGCGTGCCGGCCATGAAGGTGCTGGCCAACTGCCCCGACAGCGCGCGCTGCGAACGTCCGGGCCTCGGCCTCGGGGCGGCCCCGCATGCCGCCGCCGCGCGCGTGCCGCTCGCCCGCGCGCTGACCGTGGCCGAGCGCTCGATGCTGTGCCGGCTGTCATGGCGCAGCTGACCCGCCGGGCGGTCGGCCTCGCCGTCGCGCTCGCGCTCGGCGCCTGCTCGTGGGCGTCGGCCGGGCCGTACGTGCCCGACGACGCGGGGGTCAGCGGCCGGCCGGGGGGCTGGAGCAGCGAGCAGTGGAACTTCACCGGGCCCTACGGGGTGGACGCCCCGGGCGCCTGGGCCAACATGCGCGCGCTGGGCGTGCCGGGCGGCATGGGCGTCGTCGTCGCCGTCCTCGACACCGGCGTCGCCTACGCCAACCAGCCCCCGCTGCGGCGCTCGCCGGACCTGAGCCCCGCGCACGTCGTGCGCGGCTACGACTTCGTCGACCACGACGCGTCCCCGCTGGATCGCAACGGCCACGGCACGCACGTCGCGTCCACGATCGCCGAGCAGACCGACAACCACATCGGCCTCACGGGCCTGGCCTACGGCGCCCGGATCATGCCGGTCCGCGTGCTCCGCGACGACGGCACCGGCGATCCGGACGTGATCGCCAACGGCGTGCGCTTCGCCGCCGCCCACGGGGCCAAGATCATCAACATGAGCCTCGACTTCGGCCCGCAGGTCAACGCCGACCAGGTCAGCGGGCTGCTGGGTGCCATCGCGGCCGCCCGCGCGAGCGGCGTGCTCGTGGTCGCGTCCTCCGGCAACGCCGGCGCGGGGGTCGTGGCCGAGCCCGCACGCTCGCCCGACGTGGTGGCGGTCGGCGCGACGACCGAGCACG
>JAWVEW010000283.1:0-5039 GCA_033856495.1 Miltoncostaeaceae bacterium
CCATCATGGCTCGCCGCGCCTGCGCGCCAGCTTCGCGTGGCTCGCTCCGGGCTGCCCCCGATATGGCTCCATGAGCCCGATCGGCCAATTGACCGTGACGTGCGCGGCCAAGTGGCCAACGAGCCAACATGACACGCCAGCCCCGCCGTCGATGCCCGCCGGAGCCGGGCCAATCGACGCCAGGAGCCTCTCGCGGGTGCTCGGGCTCTCGCACTGACCCTCATCGCTGGCGCCCTCGCTGCCGGCGCGCTCGCCACGGCCTCGTCCGCAAGGGCTGCGCCGAAGGTCGTGCGCGGGTGCACGATCGTGGCGAAGCCGATCAAGGAGCGGCACACTTGTGCCGAGGGGGACCTCGCCGGCGTGAGGCTCGTGAACGCCGACCTTCGCACGCGACCTGAGCGCCGCGATCCTGGACCGGGCGACGCTCGCCAGCGCACGGTTGGACGGAGCGAACTCAACGGCGCCCGCCTCGCCGGCGCACAGCTTTCCGGCGCGAAGTTCCACGACGCCTCCCCGAGCGAGACGCATCTCGCGGGAGCGCGGCTCCCGGGCGCACACCTCTTCGGCGTGCACCTCTAGGACGCGGACCTGTGGGGCGCACAGCTCGATGTCGCGTACCTCAACGGGGCACACATGGGTGAGGTGGACCTCGCCCGCCCCAACCTCGCCGGGGCGAACCTGTACCACGCGGACCTGGCCGACCTCACGGGCGCGAACTTCAGCCACGCGCACCTCGCCAACGCCAGCCTCGCCGGCGGCGACCTGGGGCAGCACCACCTGCCCCGGCAACAGCCTGCACCACGCGCCGTGCCCGACCTGAAACCCACGTCCCCGGTGGCGCCTCGGCCGATCGGGGGCGGCCGCGCGCGATGGTAGTGTGCGCCGGTGCCGATTGCGGAGTCGATCACCGCCCTTGTCGGGCGGACGCCGCTGCTTCGGCTCAGGGTCGGAGAGGGCTCGGGCGCCACGATCCTGGGGAAGATGGAGTCCCTGAACCCCGCCGGCAGCGTCAAGGACCGGATCGGGCTGTCGATGATCGAGGCCGCCGAGGCGGCGGGCCTGATCGAGCCCGGCAGGAGCGTGATCGTGGAGCCCACGTCGGGCAACACGGGCATCGCGCTCGCGTTCGTCTGCGCGGCCAAGGGCTACCGCTGCGTGCTCACGATGCCCGAGACGATGAGTGTCGAGCGCCGCACGCTGCTCAAGGCCTATGGCGCCGAGTTGGTGCTGACGCCCGGCGCCGAGGGCATGCGAGGCGCGATCGTCCAGGCTCAGGACATCGCCGCGGCCACGCCCGACTCCTTCATCCCGCAGCAGTTCCAGAATCCCGCCAACCCCGAGGTCCACCGGCGCACGACGGCCGAGGAGATCTGGGAGGACACCGGCGGCGAGGTTGACGTGGTGGTGGCGGGGGTCGGCACCGGCGGCACCATCACCGGCGTCGGCGAGGTGCTGCGGGAGCGGCGGCCGAGCCTGCGCTCGATTGCGGTCGAGCCGGTCGACTCGCCGGTGCTCTCGGGCGGCGCTCCCGGTCCGCACAAGATCCAGGGCATCGGCGCCGGCTTCGTACCCGAGGTGCTGAACGTCGACGTCTACGACGAGGTCATCACCTGCTCGGCCGACGACGCCTTCGCGATGGCGCGCCGCCTCGCGCGCGAGGAGGGCGTGCTGGTGGGGATCTCGTCCGGCGCCAACGTCTGGGCGGCGCTGGAGGTGGCGCGGCGGCCGGAGAGCGCCGGCAAGACCATCGTGACCTTCCTCTGCGACACCGGCGAGCGCTACCTGACGACCCCGCTCTTCGCCGACTCGTAGTCCGCCCGGCCCCGGCGCGGGGCCCAATGGACCGCCCGCGGTGCCAGGTGTGGCGGACGACGGTGGATCGCCCCTCGGGTCGGGCCGATGCACCTGCCGCATCCGCCGCGCGCGCGTGGTGGGGATGGCGGAACGGCGTGCCCCTGGGCGCCGTCCGCTCCATCGACGCCCACGCGCCGACCGGCTCCGCCCTCACGCCCTCCGGATCAGGAGCAACCGGCGCCCACGCTCGCGGAAGCCCAGCGCCCGCCAGAAGCCGGAGCTCGCGGCGTCGACCTCGGTCTCGGCGGCCAGGTGGGTGCCGCGGGACGCGCGCACGGCGCGGGCGATCTCCTCCAGCAGCAGGCGCCCCACGCCGTGCCGGCGCTCCTCGGGTGACACGCCGATCCAGTTGACCCAGCCGGTCGGCAGGTCGGCCTGAGCGAAGCCGACGATGCGCTCGCCGCGGAGGGCGACGAGGAACGCGCCGCGCCCGGCCTGGCCCTCGAACCCGCTCGGTTCGCCCAGCTCGGCATAGGTGGCGAGCCCGGCCATGGCCCCCGCCTCGCAGGCGGTGAAGGCCTCGGCCCACTCGCTGCGGTAGGGATGGAGCTCGATGCCCAGAACCGGCATCGCCCGCGGCAGCCCCTCCAGGGGCCGCGCCACCACCGTCATCTCGGCGTAGCGCTCGAAGCCGTTCCGCTCCAGCCACCCGGCCAGCGGGTCGTCGGGCGCGATGGACGCGTCCCAGGGGGGGTCGGGCAGCCGGTCCAGCAGCCCGGCCACAGCCTCCACGCCGCTCGCCCGCACGTTGTGCAGGCGGAGGGCCCGGGCGGTGGGGGAGGGGCCGGTGACGCAGGAGGCGCCCGGCGCGACGACCCTACTCGACGTAGGCCTCCAGGTCGTCCACGCGCACCCCGATGTCCTCGAGGTAGCGGCGGCCCTCCGCCAGGCGCTGCTCCGAGCCCGTGAGCTCGAGGACCACCCAGCCCGTGGCCTCGCGCACGTCGGCGCGGCGGATGTTGGTCACGAGCTCGTACTGCTTGGCCAGCGTGTGGATGATCGGTTCCTTGATCAGCTCCTCCGGAAAGGTGAGCCGGACCTTCTGCCTTCGCACCGCGCGGCGCCTTTCGTCGGGTCGCTCCTATACTACCGGCCATGGTCGTGCGCTCCGCCGCCCATGCGCTCGCCCGGGCCGGCGCCTCGCTCCGGCGCGACTTCGCCGTGGCGCGCGAGCGCGACCCGGCCGCCCGGTCGCTGGCGGAGATCCTGCTCTGCTACCCGGGGCTCCACGCCCTGTGGATGCACCGCGGCGCCCACGCGCTGCACCGGCGCGGCATGCGTCTGCCGGCCCGGCTCGTGAGCCAGCTCTCCCGCTTCGTGACCGGCGTCGAGATCCACCCCGGCGCGACGATCGGCCCGGGGCTCTTCATCGACCATGGGATGGGCGTGGTCATCGGCGAGACCACGGAGATCGGCGAGGACGTGACGCTCTACCAGGGGGTGACGCTCGGCGGCACCGGCAAGCAGGCAGGCAAGCGCCATCCCACGGTGCGCGACGGCGTGATCGTCGGCACGGGCGCGCGCGTGCTGGGCCCGGTGGTCATCGGGGAGGGCTCCAAGGTGGGCGCCGGCGCGATCGTCATCAAGGACGTGCCGGCGAACTCGACGGTCGTCGGCAACCCGGGGCGCACCGTCGTCCAGGACGGCCAGCGGGTCACCCAGGACCAGATCCATCACCCGGACATCGAGCACACCCGCCTGCCCGACCCGGTGGCCGAGGCGCTGCTCTGCCTGGTGAACCGGGTGACGGACCTGGAGCGCGAGGTCGCGGACCTGCGTGCCGGACGCGTCCCGGCCCCGCCCTCCGAGGACGCGGACTGCCTCGGGCCGCTGCAGGAGCAGATCAGCCAGACGCTCGGGGTGAACGGCCGCGGCAGCGACTGACGGCCCGCCCGGCCAGGTCGGGCGGCGCCGGCCGTCCGGGGCCCTCCGCTACGATTCGGAGGTGCCGCATCCCCCGGCCCGGCTGCTCGACGCCCTGAACCCGCCCCAGCGCGAGGCCGTCCTCCACGAGGGCGGTCCGCTGCTCGTGCTGGCCGGCGCCGGCAGCGGCAAGACGCGGGTCCTGACGCACCGGATCGCCCACCTCGTCGGCGAGCGCGGCGTGTCGCCGCACTCCATCATCGCGATCACCTTCACGAACAAGGCCGCCGGCGAGATGCGCGAGCGGCTGCAGCAACTGGTCGGGCCGGCGGCCGGCCGGGCGCTCTGGGCGAGCACCTTCCACTCCGCCTGCGTGCGCATCCTCCGCCGCGACGCCGGCGAGGTCGGTTACGAGCGCGACTTCTCCATCCTCGACGACGCCGACCAGCTGCGGCTGCTGAAGCTCTGCTACGACGACGTCCAGGCCGATCCGAAGCGCTTCGCCCCGCGGGCGATGCTCGGCCGCATCTCCGACGCCAAGAACCGCCTGCTCACTCCGGCCGACATGGCGCGCGAGGTCGGCTCCTTCTCCGACCAGGTCGCGGTGCGGCTCTACGAGCGCTACCAGGACCGCCTGCGGCTGAGTCAGGCGATGGACTTCGACGACCTCCTGATGCTCACCGTCGAGCTGCTCGAGGGCTCGCCCGAGATCCGCGAGCGCTACCAGCGCCGCTTCGAGCACGTGCTCGTCGACGAGTACCAGGACACCAACCACGCCCAGTACCGGATCGTGCGGGTGCTCGGCGAGCCGCAGCGCAACGTCTGCGCGGTGGGCGACGACGACCAGGGCATCTACTCCTGGCGCGGCGCGGACGTCCGCAACATCCTCGACTTCGAGCGCGACTACCCGGACGCCCACGTGGTGGCGCTGGAGCAGAACTACCGCTCGAGCGGCGTCATCCTGCGCGCGGCCAACGCGGTGGTATCGCGCAACCCCGGCCGCCACCCCAAGCGCCTGTGGACCGACAAGCCCGACGGGGAGCTCATCCGCCTCGTCGCCTGCCGGGACGAGGGCGAGGAGGCGCGCATGGTGCGCGCCGAGATCGAGCGCGCGATCGAGGACGGCCAGCCGCTCGCCGGCATCGCGGTCTTCTACCGCACGAACGCCCAGAGCCGGGCGGTGGAGGACGTGCTCGTGCGCTCCGGCATCCCGTACCAGGTGATCGGCGGGCCGTAGTTCTACGAGCGGGCCGAGGTCCGCGACCTGCTCGCCAACCTGCGCGTGGCCGCCAACCCGGCCGACGAGGTCAGCTTCGGCCGCG
>JAWVEW010000284.1:0-21272 GCA_033856495.1 Miltoncostaeaceae bacterium
CACGCGATCTTCAACGATTGCATGTGCAACGTGGACTTCTGCGAGATGATGGTGAAGGACACGAACCCGAGCGTCCTCGCCAAGGCGGAGAACACCGCCGCCCCGCACTCCGACATCCACGGCTACAAGACGATCGCCGACATCATGCGGGCGCTGAACCCGTTCACGGGCAGCTTCTACCTCGAGACGCTGCACGTGGCCCGCTACACGCGCGAGATGTACTGCCTCTTCGGCGGCCGCCACACGCACCCCTCGACCATCATGCCGGGCGGCTGCAGCGCCGACATCACCACCCAGACCTGCACCGAGTACTACGTGCGGCTGATGCGCTACATGGACTACGTGAAGCGCACGGTGCCCATGCACGACGACCTGTACGACTTCTGGTACGAGGCGCTGCCGGGCTACGAGCGGGTCGGCTACCGGGAGACGGACCTGGTCTGCTGGGGCTCGTTCGACGACCCCGAGGTGGTGGACTACAACTACGCCAACATGACCAACTGGGGCCGTGCGCGCTTCATCACGCCCGGCATCGCCATCGGCGGCGAGCTCGTCACCACCGACCTGGTGGAGATGAACCTGATGATCCGGATCCTCCTCGGCAGCTCCTACTTCGACAGCTGGGAGAACGAGGAGACCTTCGTCCACCGGGACCCGCTGGGCAACCCGGTCCACAAGAACCACCCGTGGAACAAGGTCACCCTGCCCAAGCCGCAGAAGCGCGACTGGGCGGACAAGTACAGCTGGGTGGTGTCGCCGCGGATCTACGACAAGCGCACCGACCGCCACGTCGCCTGCGACACCGGCGGCGGGCCGTTCGCGCGCCAGTGGGTGACGGCCAAGGCGGGGCTGGTGAACCTGCCCTACCTGAAGGCGACCGGCGAAAGCATCCAGATGCTGCTGCCGAGGTCGGCGAACCTGCCGGAGATGGAGCTGGAGTGGAAGGTGCCGCCGTGGTCGAACGCCGTCGAGCGCGACCGCGCCCGCTCCTACCATCAGGCCTACGGCGCGCTGGTGGCCCTGCACTGCCTGGAGAAGGCGATGGCGGAGGTCCGGGCCGGGCGCACCCGCAGCTGGGCGCCGTTCACGGTGCCCGAGGAGGCGATCAGCGTGGGCTTCCACGAGGCCGCCCGCGGCGTGATCTCCCACCACATGGTGATCCGGGACGGCAAGGTCGCCAACTACCAGCCGTACCCGCCGACGCCGTGGAACGCCAACCCGCGCGACCTCTACGGCACGCCGGGGCCCTACGAGGACGCGGTGCAGAACACGCCGATCTTCGAGGAGAACGGCCCGGAGAACTTCAAGGGCGTCGACATCATGCGCGCCGTGCGCAGCTTCGACCCCTGCCTCCCCTGCGGCGTCCACATGTACACGGGCAAGGGCCGGGTCACCAAGGTCCAGCACACCCCGACCGGCCTCTGTTGATGTCTCGGAGATGCCTGCCTGGTTGCGGCTTCCCGTCGCGTCCAGGGCATTTCCGAGGCGACCCTCGTCGAGGAGGTTCCGGGCGTCTCTTGTACCCGTCGGTCGTCCGTAGGAGCGCGCATCGCTGCTCGCGACGCGCGCTCTGAAAGGCGATGAACCCCTGACTCGGGATCCTCACCCTCAGACAGTGACGGCCAATGCCTCGCACAACGGAGCGCCCGACGGGCCGGACGTCGAGCGCTCCGGCGGGGCCGTCGACCCCGAGGCCCTGATCGAGCGCGTCCAGCAGCTCACGGCGGAGCTGGACGCGATCGCGGACCCGACCGCGCGCCGTCGCACCGAGGAGCTGGTCTCGGCCGTCATCGCGCTGTACGGAGAGGGTCTGGAGCGCATCGTCCATGCCCTCGTCGACGCCGGGCCGTCGGCGGCTGCGCTCCGCCAGGCGCTGGTCGAGGACGGGGTCGTGGCGAGCCTGCTGCTCATCCACGACCTCCACCCGGTCGATCTTGAGACGCGGATCCTGCAGGCGCTGGAGACCGTGCTCCCCTACATGGAGTCGCACGGCGGCAGCGTGGACCTGCTGAGCCTGGAGGGCGGCGTCGCGCGCCTGCGGCTGCAGGGCAGCTGCAGCGGCTGCCCGGCCTCGTCGGCCACCCTCGAGCTCGCGATCAAGCAGGCGCTGGAGGAGGCCGCGCCGGACCTCATGGGGATCGAGGTCGAGGGCATCGAGGCGCCCCGCCGGGTGGCTCGGGCCGCGCCGCCGCCCCCCACCGGCAGGGCGTGGGTCGCCGTCGAGGGCGCGCATGACGTGGTCGCGGGGGCGCTGACGCCGGTGACGGTGGCCGGCGTGGACCTGGTGCTCGCCCGCGTCGGCGGCGGTCTGCTCGCCTACCGCAACGCCTGCGCCGGCTGCGGCGGCCGCCTGGAGGGCGGCGCAATGGACGCCGGCCTCCTCAGCTGCCCATCCTGCGAGTGCCGCTACGACCTGCCGCTGGCCGGCCGCTCGCTGGGTCAGGACGGTCTGCAGCTGGAGCTCGTGCCGCTGCTCGGCGACGACGGCCACGGCGTCCGCGTCGCGCTGACGGTGTGAGCGGCAGGGCCGACATCCCCCCCGGGGCGGACCCCGGGGGCCGGATCTCGTCCGCCCAGCGCGGCGCGCTGGTGGCGAGCCTGCGTCGGCTGGCGCCGCCCACCCAGCCGGCGCGGCAGCGGGCGCGGCCGGCCGCGGCGCCGTACGAGCGCTGCGACCTGTGCGGCCAGCGCATCCCGGACGAGCACCGCCACCTCCTGCACCTGACGGACCGGCGCATCATCTGCACCTGCGAGCCGTGCTGGTCGCTGCGCTCCGGCGACCCGGACCTGCGGCCCGCCGGCACCCGCAGCGTGTGGCTGGAGGGCTTCGACCTTCCCGAGGAGGTGTGGGCCGGCTTCCAGATCCCGATCGGCCTCGCCTTCTTCTTCCACTCGAGCGCCGCCGACGCCATCATCGCCCTCTACCCGAGCCCCGCCGGCGCCACCGAGAGCGAGCTGCCGCTCGAGGCCTGGGAGCGGCTGCGGGCCGCCAACCCGGTCCTCGACGGCCTCAGCCCCGACGCCGAGGCGCTGCTGGTCAACCGCATGGCCCGGCCGGCAGAGCACGCGATCGTCCCGATCGACCGCTGCTACGCGCTGGTCGGCCTGATCAAGTCGACCTGGGAGGGCATCTCGGGCGGGGACGCGGTCAAGAATGCGGTGGAGGGCTTCTTCGGCGAGCTGCGCGCCGGCGCGGGACGGCCATGAGCGGCCCGGGCGACGGCGCGCCGGCCAGCGTCACGGAGCCGGGACCGTCGCTCCCGGAGCCGACCTTCGCGCTGGACGACATCGACTTCGTCCCCTTCGCCGCGGCGCCCACGCTGCGCTTCCGCTTCAGCGTCAGCGAGCCGTCGGAGCGCGAGGTCTACACCATCGCGCTCTCGATCCAGATCAACATCGACCCGGCCCGGCGGACCTACGACGCGCCGGCGCGCGAGCGGCTGTACGAGCTCTTCGGGGAGCCGGAGCGCTGGCCCGCGACGACGCGCAGCTTCTTCTGGACGCGCGCCGACACCATGATCCAGGGCTTCGTGGGCCGGACCACCTTCGAGGTGGCGGTGCCGTGCACCTACGACCTGGAGGTGGCGGCCAGCAAGTACATGGCCTCGCTGCCGGACGGCGCCGTGCCCCTCGGCCTGCACTTCAGCGGCCGGGTCTTCTACCGGAGCGACGAGGATCGGCTTCAGGTGGTGCCGGTGTCCTGGAGCGGGTCGGTCCAGTGCGAGCTGCCGGTGGCGGTCTGGCAGGGGATGATCGCCCACCATTACCCGCACGGCGGCTGGATCCGCCTGCACGACGACACGCTCGACCTGCTGAGCCGGTACAAGGCCCGTAGGGGCGTCACCTCGTTCGACGCGGCGGTGGTCGACCTGCTGGCCGCGGGGCGCATGACGGAGGAGGACGACGATGGCTGATCGCCTGGAGGAGCTGGTCAGCTCGCTGCTCTACGAGGGATACGCCCTCTACCCGTACACGCCGGGCGCGACCAAGAACGCCACTCCGACCCCCTTCGGCATCGTCTACCCGCCGGCGTACGCCGAGCGCGGGCCCGCGACCTTCGACCACCTCCAGGTCGAGTGCGTCGTGGCGCACGACGAGGGCGCGGCGCCCACCGTGACCGGCGAGATCCGCTTCCTCCAGGCGGCCGGTCCGCGGCACCAGGGCCGGGAGCGGGTCGTTCGGCTGTGGGGGGTGGCGCCAGGCGGGCCGGCGGCCGAGGCCGCGTTCGACCTGCTGCCCGAGGAGGAGGGCGAGGGAGGGGTTCGGGGCCGGGCGCTGCTGGAGGTCGAGCCGCTGGGGCCGGGGCTGGCCCGAGCGCGGCTGCGGGTCGAGAACACGACCCCGATCGCGCCCGAGCGGGCGGCGGCGCTGGACCGCGGCGCCGCCCTGCGGCACAGCCTGCTCTCGACGCATGCGCTGGCGCGGGTTTCCGGCGGCCGCTTCGTGTCGCCGCTCGAGCGCGACGGGCGCCTGGGCGAGGCGGTCGCAGGCTGCCGCAACGTCAACACCTGGCCGGTCCTCGCCACCGACGCCGACGACGCGGTGCTGGGCGCGGCGATCATGCTGCCCGACCACCCCCAGCTCGCCCCCGAGAGCCGCGGCAACCTCTTCGACAACACCGAGATCGAGGAGGCGCTGCTGCTGCACGTGCACGCGCTGAGCGACCAGGAGCGGGAGGACATCGGCGCCCAGGACCCGGCGGTCCGGGACATGATCGCCCGGGCCGCGGCCAGCACGCCCGAGGACCTGCTGGCGCTTCATGGCCGCCTGCAGTGGGTCGAGCCGCACGATGAGGCGGGCGGCCGGCCGGCCGAGCAGAACACCCCGCCCGCGCCCCCGCCCGGGGTCTTCGACGACACGCCCGGCGAGGAGCGGACGGTGGTGGACGGCGTGACGTTCGAGCGCGGCGGCAAGGTCGTCCTGCGACCGGGGGCCTTCCGGGACTTCTTCGACGGCATGCTCCAGGGCAAGCTCGCGACCATCGAGCGGATCTACGTCGACTACGACGACCGCGTCCACCTGGCGGTGACGGTCGACGACGACCCGGGCCGGGAGCTCCTGCGCGAGACCGGCCGCTATCTCTTCTTCTTCCCCCACGAGGTGGAGGTGCTCGGCCCGTGACCCGCACCCTCGAGAAGCAGATCCTGATCGCCGGGATCGGGAACGCCTGGCTGCGCGACGACGGCTTCGGGAGCGAGGTGGCCAGGCGGCTCTCCCAGCGGGAGCTGCCCTCCGGCGTCTCGGTGTTCGACTTCGGGACCGGCGGACTCCAGCTGGCCTACGAGGTCATGCGCGGCTACGACGCCCTGGTCCTCGTCGACGTCAGCCGCCAGGGCGGCGACCCCGGGACGCTCTACGTGATGGAGGCGAGCCAGGACGACGTCGGCGGCCCCGTGCAGGACGGCGAGACGCTCGATCCGCACGGGATGGACCCCCAGAGCGTGCTGCGCTTCGTCAAGATGGTGGGCGGCTGGCCGGGGCGGGTGCTGGTGATCGCCTGCGAGCCGGCCGACGTCGAGGAGATGGGCATGGGCCTGACACCCGCGGTCGAGGCGGCGGTCGCCGGCGCGGTCGACCTCGTGTTGAGCACCGTCGAGGAGCTGCGCACCGACGCTGCGTACGAGAGCCGGGAGAGCGCGGGCTGACGTGCACGAGCTCTCCGTCAGCAGCGCGATCGTCGAGACCGTGGAGCGGCACGCCGCCGGCCGCAAGGTGACCTGCGTGAGCCTGCGCCTGGGGCAGCTGCGCCAGGTGGTCCCGGAGACGCTGGCGTTCTACTTCGGCTTCGTGGCGCAGGGGACGGTGTGCGAGGGCGCCCGGCTGGAGCAGGAGATCGTGGAGGCGCGCCTGCGCTGCACCGCCTGCGAGGCGGAATGGCCGCTGGACGAGCCCGACTTCCGCTGCCCGCGCTGCGCGGGCGCGGCGGTCGAGATCGTGAGCGGGAACGAGCTGGAGGTCGAGTCCATCGAGGTCGAGGAGGCCACGTGCACCGCGTAAGGGTGAGGGTGGTCGAGGACGCGCTCGACGCCAACGACACGATCGCGCGCGCCAACCGCGCGGACTTCGACCGTGCCGACGTCACGGTCGTGAACCTCATGAGCTCGCCGGGGGCCGGCAAGACGACCCTGCTGGAGCGCTCCCTGGCAGGGCTCAAGAGCGAGCGGGTGGGCGTGCTGGAGGGCGACGTCCAGGGCAGCTTCGACGCCGACCGGCTGGCGCGGGTCCACGTGCCGGTGGTCCAGCTGAACACCGACAACGGCTTCGGCGGCGAGTGCCACCTCGACGCCAACATGGTGCGCTCCGCCATCCCCGCACTGCCGCTCGGGGAGATCGACCTGCTGGTGATCGAGAACGTCGGGAACCTCGTCTGCCCAGCGGAGTTCCGGGTCGGCGAGGACGTGCGCGCGATGGTGGCCTCGGTGACCGAGGGCGAGGACAAGCCGCTCAAGTACCCGCTGATGTTCCGCGCCTGCGAGCTGGTGGTCGTCAACAAGATCGACCTCCTGCCCCACCTCGACTTCGACCTCGAGCGCTTCCTCGCGAACCTCGACGCGGTGAACCCGGGGGTCGAGCGGATGCTGGTGAGCGCCCGCACCGGCGAGGGCGTCGATGCCTTCCGCGACTGGCTGGTCGCCCGCGCCGCCCGGGCGGCCGCCCCGGCGTGACCTCCCTCCAGCCCACGGCCGCGCTCGCGCGCCGCCTTGAGCTGCTCCTCGAGCGCCGCACCCGAGCCAACGCCGACTTCTTCGCCCGCGAGGCGGAGCCGATCGCCCGGCTCTGCCACCGGATGGCCGAGCGCTTCGCCCGGGGCGGCCGCCTGATCGCCTTCGGGCGGTCGCCGGCGGCCCGCTCCGACGCCAGGCACGTCGCGGTCGAGTTCGTCCACCCGGTCATCGTGGGCAAGCGCGCCCTGCCCGCCATCGGCCTCGCCGGCGAGGGCGGCCCGCTCGCCGCCCAGGTGGCGCTGGCCGCCGAGCCGGACGACATCGCGATCGCCTTCGGCGTCGCCGAGGATCCCGCCGAGACGGCGCCGGCGCTCGCCCTCGCGCGGGCGCGCGGCTGCCTCACGATCGCGTTCGAGCCGGCCGGCGCGGACTGGGTCCTCGACCCCCCGAGCGACGACCCCTTCGTTCGCCAGGAGCTGGCCGAGACCGCCTACCACGTGCTCTGGGAGCTCGTGCACGTGTTCTTCGAGCACCGCGGGCTGCTGGAGGGGCGCCACGAGCGCCGGGTGCACGACGCCGGCGCCTCCAGTTTCCTCTATCCCTTCCTGGGCGAGGCGGAGCATGATCTGGAGGGGGTGGTCGCCGACGTCCGGGCGTCCGTGCTGATGAAGAGCGCCGAGGTGGGGAGCCTGCGCGAGCAGACGCTCACCGAGGGCGGCGACGAGCTGATCGCGGCCGCCGTCGCCCTGCGCGAGCGGCTCGATGCCGGCGGAACGCTCCTGGCCCTGGGCAACGGCGGATCCGCGACCGACGCGATGGACGCGGTCGCGGACCTGCGCACGCCGCCGCCCGCCCGGGGGTGGCCGGAGCGTCGCGCCCTCGATCTCACCGAGGATGCGTCGATCCTGACCGCCATCGCCAACGACATCGGCACGGACGCGATCTTCGCCCGCCAGATCATCGCCTACGGCCGGCCGGGGGACGCCCTGCTGGCGCTGTCGACCAGCGGCAACTCGCGCAACGTCATCGAGGCGCTGGCCGAGGGGCGCCGGCGCGGCCTGCTGACGATCGCGATGGTCGGCTACGGCGGGGGGCGGGTCGCCGAGGAGCGGCTCGCCGACCACGTGGTCGTGAGCGGCTCCGAGCACATCCCGCGCATCCAGGAGGCGCAGGCGAGCGCCTGGCACGCCCTGCGCGAGCTGGTGGAGCTGGCTGGCGCGGAGCGTGGCGGGGCGTCAGGGTAACGAGACAACGATCGCACGTCGTCGGGGGTGCATTCGATGGGACGCAAGAGCCGTGGCGAGGAGAAGGTCCAGAGGATGAAGGCGCGCCTCGAGGAGGCGGCCGAGGAGCTTCGCGGACGGGCCGAGGCGATGGGCGCCAAGAAGCCCAAGCGCCGGCGCGGCCGACGCCTGCTCCCGCTCGCCGGGCTGGTCGCCGGGGCGGCGGCGCTGCTGCGCGGGGGCGACCGCCGCGACAAGCTCGTCGAGAAGGGCAAGGGCATCGCCGGCAAGGCGGGCCCGGTGGCCGGGAAGGCGGGCTCGCTGCTCGGCAAGGCCCGCGAGGAGGCCGCGCGGCTGAGGAATCGCTGACGCGCGGCGGCGCGCCGCGCGTCCCGTGGTGAGCCGGCGCCGCGTCCGCGCCCGCGTGGAGGGCGTGGTCCAGGGCGTCGGCTTCCGCCCCTACGTCTATCGGCTGGCCGGCGAGCTCGGGCTCGCCGGCTTCGTCCGCAACGACCCGGGCGGCGTGGTGCTCGAGGTGGAGGGCGTGCCCGCCGCCGTCGACAGCTTCCTCGCCCGGCTCGCCTCCGAGGCGCCCGCGCTGGCGAGCGTGGAACGGGTCGTGCCGGAGGACCTCGCCCCCACCGGGGCCGCGGGGCCGTTCGCGATCGCGCCCAGCGACGCGGCCGGCGAGCCCACTGCGCTCGTCTCCCCGGACGTCGCCACCTGCGGGCCATGTCTGGCGGAGCTCCTCGACCCCGGCGACCGGCGGTACCGCTACCCCTTCGTCAACTGCACCGACTGCGGCCCCCGCTTCACGATCGTCCGCGGCATCCCCTACGACCGGTCGCTCACCACGATGGCGGGCTTCGTGATGTGCCCCGCCTGCCGGGCCGAGTACGAGGATCCGGCGGACCGCCGCTTCCACGCCCAGCCGAACGCCTGCCCGGCCTGCGGGCCGCTCGCCAGGCTGGTCGACGGGGGCGGGCGGGAGGCGCCGCTCGGGAGCGCGCCGGACCCGGTCGCCGCGGCGGCGGATGCGCTGACCGCCGGCCGGATCCTGGCGATCAAGGGCATCGGCGGCTACCACCTCGCCTGCCGCGGCGACGACCGGCGGGCGGTCGCGCGACTGCGCGCGCGCAAGCGCCGCGAGGAGAAGCCCTTCGCGCTGATGGTCGCCGGCATCGAGGCCGCACGGGCGCTGGTGGAGCTCTCGCCGGGGGACGAGGCGCTGCTGGCCGGGCGGGAGCGCCCGATCGTGCTGGCCCGCCGCCGCGCGCGGGCCGCGGTCGCCGACCCGGTCGCGCCCGACTCCTCCGACCTCGGGGTGATGCTGCCCTACTCGCCGCTGCACCACCTGCTCGCGGCCGACGCGGGGATGCCGCTCGTCATGACCAGCGGCAACCTCTCCGACGAGCCGATCGCGCACGAGGACGCCGACGCGATCGAGCGCCTGGCCGCCGTCGCCGACCTGCTCCTGGTGCACGACCGCCCGATCCAGACGCGCACCGACGACTCCGTCGTGCGCGCCCGGGCCGGCGGGCGGCCGCTGCTCATGCGCCGCTCGCGCGGCTACGTGCCGGCCAGCCTGGGGCTGCCGCTGCCGGCCGCCCGGCCGCTGCTCGCCGTCGGCGCGGAGCTCAAGAGCACGTTCTGCCTCGCCCGGGGCAGGTTCGCGTGGGTGGGGCACCACATCGGCGACCTGCGCAGCTACGAGACCCTGCGCTCCTTCCGGGAGGGCATCGCCCACTTCGAGCGCCTCTTCCTGGTGACGCCCGAGGTGGTGGCCCACGATCTGCACCCGGACTACCTCTCCACGGCCGAGGCGCTCGACCGGGAGGCGGTCGCGCACCTGGGCGTGCAGCACCACCACGCCCACCTGGCCGCCTGCCTGGCCGAGCACGGCGAGCAGGGGCCGGCGGTGGGGGCGATCTTCGACGGCACCGGCCACGGCCTCGACGGCACGGCCTGGGGCGGCGAGATCCTCATCGGAGACCTGGCGGGGTTCGCGCGGGTGGGCCACCTGCTGCCGGTCCCGATGCCGGGCGGCGACGCCGCGGTGCGCGAGCCCTGGCGGATGTGCTGTGCATGGCTTCGGGAGGCGCTGGAGGAGGACCCCGCGCTGCCGGCGGCGCTCGCCGGGCGGGTCGACCCGGAGCGCTGGGCGGCGATCGCGGCGCTCGCCCGCACCGGCCTGGCGGCGCCGCTCACCAGCAGCGTCGGGCGGCTCTTCGACGCCGTGGCGGCGCTCTGCGGCCTGAGGCCGACGGTCACCTACGAGGGGCAGGCGGCGATCGCCCTGGAGGCGGTCTCCGACCCGGCGGAACGGGGTGCGTACCCGCTCCCGGTGGTGGAGGGGGCCGGCGCGGACGGGGCGCTCCTCCTGGACGCGCGGCCGACCGTGCGGGCCGCGGCCGATGACGTCGCGGGCGGTGTCGAGGCGGCGGCCGTCGCCGCGCGCTTCCACGCCGGCCTCGCCCGCGCGACCGCCCGCGCCTGTGCGATCGCCGCGGCCGGCGCCGGCGTGCGGACCGTGGTGCTCTCGGGCGGCGTCTTCCAGAACCGGCTGCTGCTGGAGCGCATCGCGGCGCTCCTGTCCCGGGCCGGCCTGCGCCCGCTCGTGCCCGAGCGGCTGCCGCCCAACGACGGCGGCATCGCGTATGGCCAGGCCGCGGTGGCGGCGCGCTGGCTGATGGAGGGCGAGCCGGGGGTCGGCCGCTGACCGGGCGCCCCCGCGCCGCCGGCGCCAGCCTCGCGCGAGCGACCGCGCGCCGGCGCGGTACCCACCTCCTGGCGCGCTTCAGGCTGCCCGTCTGCCTGCTCGTCGTGGCGCTCGTCTACGGGAGCGTCGGCTACCAGGTCCTCGAGGGATGGAACTTCCTGGACTCGCTCTACATGACCGTGACCACGCTCACGACCGTCGGGTTCCGCGAGGTCCATCCGCTCGACGCCGGCGGCCAGGTGTTCACGCTCTCGGTCGTCGTACTCGGGCTGGGCACGGTCTTCGCCGCGCTCGGCACGTTCACGGAGCTCATCGTGTCGGGCGAGCTGGCACGATCCGTCGGGGAGGTGAGGATGCACAAGCGGATCGACCGGCTGCGGGACCATTTCGTGCTCTGCGCCTACGGGCGGGTCGGCCAGGCGGCGGCCCAGGAGTTCCGCGACACCGGGGTGCCGTTCGTGATCATCGACACCCAGGAGACCCTGCGTCCGCAGCTCGAGGTGGCGGGGGACCCGTTCCTCATCGCCGACCCCAGCCGGGAGTCCGTGCTGCTGGAGGCGGGCATCGACCGCGCGAAGGGGATGGTCTGCGCGGTCGACTCGGACGCCGTCAACGTCTATATGACGCTCACCGCGCGGGCGCTGAACCCCGACCTCACGATCGTGGCCCGCGCCTCGAACGCCGAGACGGTCGACCGGCTGCGGCGGGCAGGGGCCGACCGCGTGGTCTCGCCCTATGACCTGGGCGGCCGCAGGATGGCCTTCCTGTCGCTGCGTCCGGCCGTGATGGAGTTCTTCGACCTGCTCATGGTCGCTCCGGACACGCGGCTGGAGGAGATCCTGGTGCGCCCTGGGTCCGCGCTCGACGGGCGGACCATCCAGGAGGCGTGCGCCGCGAACGTCGGGGTCAGCATCCTGGCCCTCAAGAAGATCGAGGGCGCCCTGCTGGCGTCGCCGGATCCGGCCACCGAGCTCGGAGCCGGTGACGTGGTTGTAGCGCTGGGCCCGCTGCGCGCGCTGGAGGCGCTGGCAGTCTGACCCCCTCCCGACCGTCGGGCCTACGCCGGCTCGTCCCGCATGGCGATGAGCGCCGGACGGCGTGCGGACGCTGAGGATCCCGAAGCGGGGGCTGGCACGCCCCTCGACAGCGAGGTGCAGGACCGCGAACCGGTGATCGGCGGCCAGCTTCGCGCGACCGAGCGCAACGGGCATCCTGCGCCGGCGCGGCGGGCGGACGGGGCGCGAGCGGGGCGTCCTCAGGGTGCGTTTGGTGCCAGAATTCCGCTCGACGAACGGCGGGCGCATCGAGGCGGCGGAGGACTCGTGGGTTTCGCGGATTCGGGGAACAACCGCTCGAGGCGGCCAGAACAGAAGGGGGGCTGACAGTGGCCAAGGCGGTCGGCATCGACCTCGGGACCACCAACTCGGTTGTGGCCGCGACGGAGGGCGGCAAGCCGGAGGTGATCCCGAACGCCGAGGGAAGCCGGACGACTCCGTCGGTCGTGGCGTTCACCCCGGACGGGGAGCGGTTGGTGGGCCTCGTCGCCAGACGCCAGGCCATCCTCAACCCCGAGGGGACCATCTACTCGGCCAAGCGCTTCATCGGACGCAAGTGGGACGAGGTCACCGAGGAGGCCAGGATGGTCTCCTACAAGGTCGTCCCGGGGCCCAACGACACGGTCCGTTTCGACGTCCGCGGCAAGCAGTACTCGCCCGAGGAGATCTCGGCCCTGATCCTGCGAAAGCTCGCGGGGGACGCCGCGAAGCACCTCGGCGAGCGGGTCACCGAGGCGGTCATCACCGTGCCCGCCTACTTCAACGACGCCCAGCGCCAGGCCACCAAGGACGCCGGCAAGATCGCGGGCCTCGAGGTCCTGCGGATCATCAACGAGCCGACCGCGGCCGCCCTCGCGTACGGGCTGGACAAGAAGGGGCAGGAGACCGTGCTGGTCTTCGACCTCGGCGGCGGCACCTTCGACGTCTCGATCCTGGACGTCGGCGACGGCGTCGTCGAGGTGCGCTCCACGAACGGCGACGGGCACCTCGGCGGCGACGACTTCGACAGGCGGATCGTGGACTGGCTGGCCGAGGAGTTCCAGAAGGAGCAGGGGATCGACCTGCGCAAGGACCCCCAGGCGCTGCAGCGGCTCGCAGAGGCGGCCGAGCGCGCCAAGGTCGAGCTCTCCTCCACGACCCAGACCCAGGTCAGCCTGCCCTTCGTCACGGCCGACGCGAGTGGACCCAAGCACCTGTCCACGACGCTCACGCGGGCCAGGTTCGAGGAGCTCACCCGAGACCTCGTGGAGCGCTGCCGCAGCCCGGTGCAGCAGGCCCTCGCCGACGCGAAGCTCAGCCCCGACGACATCGACGAGGTCATCCTCGTCGGCGGCTCCACCCGCATCCCCGCGGTCCAGAACCTCGTGCGCAAGCTCACGGGGGGCAAGGACCCCAACATGAGCGTCAACCCGGACGAGGTGGTGGCGCTGGGCGCCGCGATCCAGGCCGGGGTGCTCAAGGGCGAGGTCGAGGACGTCGTGCTGCTGGACGTGACGCCGCTGTCCTTCGGCGTCGAGACGATGGGCGGCGTCTCCACCAAGCTGATCGAGCGCAACACCACGATCCCCACCCGCCGCAGCCAGACCTTCTCGACGGCGGAGGACAACCAGACCGCCGTGGACGTCGTGGTGCTGCAGGGCGAGCGCGAGCTGGCGGCGGACAACCGGGTGCTGGGGCGCTTCCGCCTCGAGGGCATCCGGCCCGCTCCCCGAGGCGTGCCCCAGGTCGACGTCACCTACGACATCGATGCCAACGGCATCCTGAACGTCACGGCCCGCGACAAGGACACCGGCGCCGAGCAGGCCATCACCATCTCCGAGAGCACGAACCTGCCGCAGGACGAGGTGGAGCGGATGGTGCGCGACGCCGAGACCCACGCGTCGGAGGACCGCCAGCGGCGGCAGGAGGTGGACGCGCGCAACGAGCTCGACGGGGTCGCCTACCAGGTGGAGCGGCTCCTCGGCGAGCTCGGCGAGGCGGTGCCCGAGCACGAGCGGGCGCGCGCGGAGGCGCTGGTCGCCGACGCTCGCCGCGCCGTTCAGGAGGGGGCCGACCTCGAGCGCGTGCGCGCGCTGAACGGCGACCTGCAGCAGATGGCGCACTCGCTGCCGACGGCGGCCCAGCAGCCGGCCGGCGCGCGCGCCGGGGGCGGGGCCGGCGAGGCCGCGGACGACGACGTCATCGACGCGGAGTACGAGGAGTGAGCGAGAGCGACCGGTCAGACACCGCCGGGGGCGGGGGACCGCCCCCGGCCGGGGAGGTCGAGGCCAGGCTGGCGGCGACCGAGGACCGGCTCCTGCGCGCCCTCGCCGACCTGGACAACCAGCGCAAGCGGGTCGGACGCGAGCTGGAGCGCGGGCGGGCGGAGGCATACGAGCGGGTGCTGCGGGACTGGCTCGAGGTGGTGGACAACGCCGACCGGGCCCTCACCGCCTTCGCCGATCGCTCGGACGACCCGATGTTCGCCGGCCTCGCCGCCCTGGTCGGGCAGATGGAGGACGTGCTCCGCCGCCAGGACGTGCGGCGGCTCGGCGAGCGCGGGGAGCCTTTCGACCCGGAGCAGCACGAGGCCGTGGGCACTGCGCCGGCGGCAGGGCTGCCCGAGGGCAGCGTGGTCGCCGTGGCCCGCCCGGGGTACGCCCTGAACGGGCGCCTGCTGCGGCCCGCCCAGGTGATCGTGGCCCGCGGTGGCGGCGACGGTGTATGAGCAGCGGCACCCGCGACTACTACGACGTCCTGGGGGTCCCCCGGGACGCCTCTCAGGAGGACATCCGCCGCGCCTATCGGAGCCTCGCGCGTAAGAACCACCCCGACGTCAACAAGGAGCCGGGGGCGGAGGCCCGCTTCAAGGACATCACCGAGGCCCGCGACGTCCTGAGCGACCCCGAGAAGCGGTCGGCCTACGACCGCTTCGGCCCGCGCTGGCGCGAGATGCAGCAGGCGGCGGCGGCCGGCGGCGGCCGGCGCCCGGGCGGGCGGCCGTCCGGCGCTGGGGCGGGAGGTCCGGGGCCCGACGGGGGCCGGGTGCAGTACGAGGAGGTCTCGCCCGAGGACCTCGAGGGCCTCTTCGGCGGCGACGGGTTCGACGGCATCTTCGGCGACCTCTTCGGCCGCAGGGGCCGCGGCGGCGGGGTCAGGATGGGCGGCTCCGACCAGGAGGCGGTCATCGAGCTCACGCTCGAGGAGGCCGCGCGGGGCGGGCGCCGGCGCCTGCGGCTGGGCGACAGCGAGCTCGAGGTGGACATCCCCGCCGGCGTCGCCGACGGCCAGGCGATCCGGCTGGCCGGAAGGGGCTCCCCCGGCATCGGCGGCGGACCGCCCGGCGACCTCCTGCTCCGGGTGCGCCTCCTCCCCCACTCCCGGTTCCGGATCGAGGGCCGCGACCTGTACGTCGACCTGCCGGTGAGCCCGGCGCAGGCCGCCCTCGGCGCCACGGTGGAGGTGCCCACCCTGGAGGGGCGGGCGCGGGTGAAGGTGCCGGCCGGCTCGTCGAGCGGACGGAAGCTGCGCCTGCGCGGACGGGGCCTGCCGAACCCGTCCGGCCCGCCCGGCGACCTCTACGCGATCCTCAAGATCGTCCTGCCCAAGAAGCTCGGCCCCGAGGAGCACGAGCTCTACGAGCGGCTGCTCGAGCTGGAGGGCAAGAAGCCCCGGAGAGAGGCGGCGTGAGCTCGCGGCGACCGGCGAACGGCGCCGTGCTGGCGCTGCGCTGGCGGCCCGCCGGCGCCCTCAGTCTCGATGAGCTGGCCCGGGCGGCCGGCCTGCATCCGGAGCTCGTCCGGCGACTGGTCCGGATGGGGCTCGTCGACCCCGTGTCGCCCGAGGCGGACCTGTGGCCGCCCGCGGCGGCGGCCCGCCTCGCGCGCGCCGTCCGCCTGCGACGCGACCTCGGCCTGAACTACGCCGGCGCGCTGCTGGCCTCGGACCTCCTCGAGCGCATCGAGGAACTCGAAGGACGCCTGCGCCGCTACGAGGAGGTGAGATGGATCCGAACCAGCTGACCCAGAGGTCGCAGGAGGCGCTCCAGGCCGCGCAGACCAAGGCGCTGCGCTACGGCCACACGGAGACCGATGTCGAGCATCTCCTCCTGGCCCTGCTGGAGCAGCCCGAAGGGCTCGTGCCCCGCCTGCTGGGGCGCGCGGAGGTGGACGCCGACGCGCTGCGCGCGGCCCTGGAGCGCCACCTCGAGGGCCGTCCGCGCACCACCGGCCCCGGCGCCGCGCCGGGGCAGGTCTACGTGTCGCGGCGCCTGAACCAGCTCTTCGACCGCGCGCTCGAGGAGGCCAAGCGCCTGAAGGACGAGTACGTCTCGGTTGAGCACCTGCTCCTGGGCATCCTCGCCGAGGGCTCGGCCGGCGCGGCGGGCCGCATCCTCGCCGAGAACGGCGTGACCCGGGAGCGCTTCCTGGAGGTGCTGACCCGGGTCCGCGGCTCCCAGCGCGTCACCAGCGCGACGCCCGAGTCCGCGTACGAGGCGCTCGAGAAGTACGGCCGCGACCTCGTGGCGGACGCCCGCTCCGGGCGGCTCGACCCGGTGATCGGCCGGGACGAGGAGATCCGGCGGGTGATCCAGATCCTCATGCGCAAGACCAAGAACAACCCGGTCCTCATCGGCGACCCGGGCGTCGGCAAGACGGCGATCGTCGAGGGCCTCGCCCAGCGCATCGTGCGCGGGGACGTGCCCGAGGGGCTCAAGGACCGGACGGTCTTCGCCCTCGACCTGGGATCGCTGGTCGCCGGCGCCAAGTACCGCGGGGAGTTCGAGGAGCGGCTGAAGGCGGTCCTGGGCGAGCTGAAGGCCGCCGAGGGCCGCATCCTGCTCTTCATCGACGAGCTGCACACGGTCGTCGGCGCCGGCGCCGCCGAGGGCTCGATGGACGCGGGGAACATGCTGAAGCCGATGCTCGCGCGGGGCGAGCTGCACTGCATCGGCGCGACCACGTTGAGCGAGTACCGCAAGCACATCGAGAAGGACGCGGCGTTCGAGCGGCGCTTCCAGCCGGTCATGGTGGAGGAGCCGAGCGTCGAGGACTCGATCTCGATCCTGCGCGGGCTGCGCGAGCGCTTCGAGGTCCACCATGGGGTGAAGATCCAGGACGCGGCCCTCGTGGCCGCGGCGACCCTCTCGCATCGGTACATCAGCGACCGCTTCCTGCCGGACAAGGCGATCGACCTGGTGGACGAGGCCTGTGCGGTGGTGCGCACCGAGATCGACTCGATGCCGCAGGAGCTCGATGCGGTGAGCCGGCGCGTGATGCGCCTCGAGATCGAGGACGCCGCTCTCGGCAAGGAGAGCGATCCGGCCAGCAAGGAGCGCCTCGCCGCCCTCCAGCGCGAGCTCGCCGACCTGCGAGCCGAGCTGGACGCGATGAAGGCCCAGTGGGAGTCGGAGCGCGCCGCCATCAAGAAGGTTCAGGCGCTGCGCGAGCAGATCGAGGCGGTCAACCGGGAGATCGAGGAGGCCGAGCGCGCCTACGACCTCAACCGTGTCGCCGAGCTGCGCTACGGGCGTCTGCCCGAGCTCGAGCAGCGCCTGCGCGCCGAGGAGGAGATGCTCGCGCGCCGCCAGGGCGAGAAGCGCCTGCTGCGCGAGGAGGTCACCGAGGAGGAGATCGCCGAGGTGGTGGCGCGCTGGACCGGCATCCCGGTCTCGCGACTGAAGGAGGGCGAGCGCGAGAAGCTGCTGCGCCTGGAGGATTTGCTGCACGAGCGCGTGATCGGGCAGCACGAGGCGGTCCGGCTCGTCTCCGACGCCGTCATCAGGGCGCGGGCGGGCATCAAGGACCCGCGGCGGCCGATCGGCTCGTTCATCTTCCTCGGCCCCACCGGCGTCGGGAAGACCGAGCTGTCGCGGGCGCTCGCCGAGGCGCTCTTCGACAGCGAGGACAACATGGTCCGCGTCGACATGTCGGAGTTCCAGGAGCGCCACACGGTCAGCCGGCTGGTGGGCGCCCCGCCCGGCTATGTCGGCTACGAGGAGGGCGGCCAGCTGACGGAGGCGGTGCGGCGCAAGCCCTACTCGGTGGTGCTCCTGGACGAGATCGAGAAGGCGCACCCGGACGTCTTCAACGTGCTCCTGCAGATCCTGGACGACGGGCGCCTCACGGATGCCCAGGGCCGGACGGTCGACTTCAAGAACACCGTCATCATCATGACCAGCAACATCGGCTCCCATCACCTGCTCGACGGGATCGATTCGCGGGGCGAGATCGTCGAGACCGCCCGGGTAGCGGTCATGGGCGAGCTGCGGGGCCACTTCCGGCCGGAGTTCCTCAACCGCGTCGACGACATCGTGCTCTTCAAGCCGCTGACGCTCCCGGAGATCCAGCGGATCGTGGAGCTGCAGGTGGCCGACGTGCGCCGGCGCCTCGAGGACCGGCGGATCGACCTGGAGCTGACCGACCCGGCGCGGGAGCTGATCGCCGAGGCCGGCTACGACCCCGTCTACGGCGCACGGCCGCTGAAGCGCTTCATCCAGCGCGAGGTGGAGACCCGGGTCGCACGGGCGCTCCTGTCGGGCGACATCCTTCCGGGGGCGACGATCAGGGTCGACGCCGCCGACGGCGAGCTCGTCGTGCGCTGGCAGAACCCGGAGGTGGAGGAGGCCGAGGACGTCGTCGACGTGGAGGAAGTCGACGTGGAGGACGTCGAGGCCCTGACGTAGACGTCCCACAGGAACCACGCGCGCGGCGGCCCCCGCCGCCGTGGCTGGGGGCGAGGGCCGGCACCCGCGCCGGCCCGTCGCGGCGGGCGCGAAGCTCCGCGATCACCCGCGCGGGCGGCTCGCCCTCGCAACAAGGTCGTTACAGTCGATCGCGGGAACATGGCCAGCACCGTCGTCACCTGTCCGAACTGCGGAACGCGCAATCGCCTGCGCGCCCACCCCACCGCGGTGCCGCGCTGCGCCAGCTGCAAGAACCCGCTGCCGTGGCTGGTTGACGCGGACGAGGCCACCTTCGACGACGAGATCCGCGCATCGGTCCCGGTCGTCGTCGACTTCTGGGCCCCCTGGTGCGGGCCCTGCAGGATGGTGGCCCCGGTGCTCGAGCGGATGACCGCCCGCCATGCCGGGCGGCTGAAGGTCGTCCGGGTGAACGTGGACGAGGCGCCGGCCCTCGCGGCCCGCTACCAGGCGCTCAGCATCCCCACGCTGGTGGTGATCGTCGATGCGGCCGAGGTGGACCGCGTCGTCGGCGCCCTCCCGCAGCCGGCCCTGGAGGCGCGACTGGCGCCGCATCTCGCCGCCGCACATGGCTGACCGACGGTGGTCGTCCTCCCCAGCGGGCGGGGGATGCGCCGGGCCGATCGCCTGACCACCGTCGAAGCAGCCGGGCCTTCCGGTCCGGGTCGGCGTGCCCAGCCCGAGCGGGAGGCGCTCGAGCCGGTCCCCCAGGCCGAGGTCAGGAGATGCGTCTCTGCAAGACTCGGAGCTTGCGCAGCCGTCGGCAGTGGCCTTGGGGGCCGCGTGCTCGAGGACGTCATCGACCTGCTTGCGTGCCCGGCCTGCGGCGCCGCCCTGACGGCGGCGGGCGGGGCGCTTCGCTGCCCGTCAGGGCACAGCTTCGACGTGGCTCGTCAGGGCTACGTGAGCCTCCTGCACGGGGACGCACGGCCCGGCGGGGACACGCCGGCGATGGTGGCGGCCCGGGACGCGTACCTCGGCGCCGGCCACTTCGCCCCCATCCTCGCGGCCGTCGGGGCGGCGGCCGGGCGCGCGCTCGCCGCGGGGCCGGCGGGCGGCGTGGTCGATCTCGGCGCGGGCACCGGCCGCCAGCTCGCGGACGTGCTAGAGCGAACGCCCGAGCGGGTCGGCCTCGCCCTCGACCGCTCCCCCGCGGCCGCGCGCCGCGCCGCGCGGGCGCACCCCAGGCTGGGCGCGGCGGTCTGCGACGTCTGGCGCGGCCTGCCGGTGCGAAGCGCCGCCGCGGCGCTCGTGCTGAACGTCTTCGCGCCGCGCAATGGGCCCGAGATCCGGCGGGCGCTCCACCCGGGCGGACGGCTCATCGTGGCCGTGCCGACGCCCCGGCACCTCGGCGAGCTGATCCTCCCACTGGGGTTGATCGGCGTGGACGAGCGCAAGCGGGAGCGCATGGAGGAGGCGCTCGGCCCCCACCTGGAGCTCGTGGAGGCCGAGCCCTGCGAGGCGGCCATGGCGCTCCCCCACCCGGACCTCGAGCGCCTCGTCGCCATGGGACCGAGCGCATGGCATGCCGACCAGGCGGCGCTGGGCGAGCGGATCGCCGCATTGCCGGACCCGGCGCCGGTCACCCTCTCGGTCACGGTCGCCACCTACCGCCCCCGCTGAGCCGCGAGGCGCCGGCCTGCGATCAGCCAGGCCGGGACAGGCGCCTCGCGGCATCGTCCCGTCGCAGCACGCCCATCAGCACCCCCTCCGGGGTCGTGACGAGGATGGTCGGCATGTCCCGCCGTCGCATGCGCTCGAGCAGCGGCGCAAGGTCTTCGCTCGGCCGGACCGTCGCCGGGCCGGGCTCCATGACGTCCTCCACGCGGGCCTGCGGGTCGTCCGCGAGCTCAGCGGCCCGCAGACGGCCCAGCATGACGCCGCCTTCGCTGAGGGCCACCGCGAAGCCGTACGGGGAGCCGTCGACCCGCGGCCGCACCGCCGCCACCCGCTCGTCGATGCGGCAGGTGACGGCGTCCCGCCGGGCGAGCTGGCCGGCGCGCGGAGCATCTGCCTCGTCGCCCTCGACGGGCAGGCCGTGGGCCAGCCAGTCGACCTTGCCGGGCACGTAGTCATGGACGGCGTCGAAGCCGAGCGTCTCGAGCCGGCACGCGGCTCGTGAGCTGAGGTCTCAGAGGCCGTCGTGGCAGTAGACGACGATTGGCCGGCCCCGGTCGAGCGCTGCCGCGCTCTGGGCGTCGAGCGTCTTCAGCGGGAGGTTGATCGCGCCGGGGAGGTGGTACTCGGCGTAGTTCTCGGCCGGGAGCACCTCGACCACCTGTGCGCCGCCGGCGATGAGCGCGCGCAGCCGGGGAAGCTCGATCCTCGTCGGCACGCGCGCCTCCTCGGGGTCGGGACGGACGTCGCACGCAATCGTACGCGGGCCTCGCGGCCGCCGTCCCCGGCGAGTCGGAGGGCGCATCCCGTCGACGCCCCGCGGCGTCGATGTCGTCGTAGGTCGCGCTGCCGAGGCTGTTGCTGATGTTGTCGCCGAAGGACGGCGCGACGATCGCCGCCGGCGCGCAGACTGCGCCGAGGACCGCGGATGCCAGGATCTTCATGTCCCTCCTTGGACCGCCGCGCGTCCTCGGGCGTACGAGGCCCCTCTGCAAGGGGGTCACGGCCACGGTAGGACGCCCCGCGAGGAGCGTCGACCGCCGTCCGTCGTGCGAGGGCGCGCCGACGGGTGGGCCGGGTCCTTCTCGGGCAGCACCGGCACCGGCCCCATGAGGCAGGGCGCGCACGGACGCCCTCACACACCTGGAGCCGACCGGGATCGTGGTCACCAGCACCGCCGACGACGGGCGGTCGGAGATCCCGGGGAAGGCCGCGGCGAGGGGGCACGCCGGAGCGTGCATACACCGCTACGGTTTCGCCTGTCCCGGCGGCTGACGCCGGCGTCCGGCGCCAGCGCGGAGAGCAGCACGG